>CALYOC010000082.1 GCA_945227095.1 uncultured Clostridia bacterium | reverse complement strand
TAAGAGACAGTTATTACAAATCCTCAAAAAAGAGATGTTCTGCTTATTGCCGAGTTCGGCAGAGAATTAAAATACAATTTAGCTCAATACTACACGAAGGAACATTTCTCAAAAACAAAAATTTAATTCTCGGACTTCAACAGTTCAATCATTTTCGCCGGGTCTTCTGCCTTAAACACTGCACTTCCCGCAACGCAGACATTGGCACCGGCTGCCCGTACCTTCCCGACGGTATTTTCATCAATGCCGCCGTCGACCTGAATATACATTGAGCTGCCCTCGCACGCACGGGAAATCTCCTCAAGCTTCGGCAGCATATCATCCATAAAACTCTGTCCGCCGAATCCCGGCTCGACCGTCATAACGAGTATCATATCCAGGTCATCTTTGTACTTTAAAGCCTCACTCGCGGGTGTCGCGGGCTTTAACGCAAGTCCCGCCTTGCACCCAAGGCTGTGTATTTTATCAATAGTTTGCTTTATATCGCTGTCGCACTCGGCATGGAAGCAGATTATATCGGCTCCCGCCTGCGCGAAATCTTTAACATATTTCAAAGGCTCGGAAATCATCAAATGCACATCAAACGGCAAATCGGAATATCCGCGGATAGCCTTGACAACAGGCGCTCCCAAGGTGATATTCGGAACAAAATGTCCGTCCATTACATCGATGTGAAGCCAATCCGCGGAGCAGCTTTGCATAAACGCACATTCCTCTCCGAACCTTGCAAAATCTGCGCTTAACAACGACGGTGATACTATCATATATTTTCTCCTCAAAGTAAATTCACACCGAAAAAATTGTTTTTAAAAGCATTTTTCCCGTGTGGGTTTTAAATATTTTTTCTCCGGCAGTTTTAATCGCCTCGCGCTTGAGTCCGTCCTCATACGCATTTACAAGAAAATCAGCTTCAACGATTGCCTGATGGGCGGCGCTGTGATACTTCACGGCGTGATGATGAAGCGATACTATCTCACACACTCTGTCAATGAGCTCACTGTCATCGGTGAGCTTTTTTAACAGCTTTTCCGCCTCGGCGGGACCGAGCTGCTCTTGAATCTGTCCGTCATTTCTGCCATAAAGCCTCTCGCCGTCTTTAATGCCTATATCGTGAACATAGGCGCTCACCTCGCAAATGAGCATATCCCTTTGCGAGTAGTTCTCCGACAGGGCGATAAGCCTTGCAAAATCATGAACCTTCACAAAATGAGAAATCCTTTTTGCATCGCCCTTAAAATATCTAATCATTTCAAGTTCTGTCCTGCTCGGAAGGTCCACTACACTCGCTCCTTTAAAAAGTTAAGAAATTCCTGCGTTGTCGAAAAAGTGTAATCGGGGTGACTTGCCGCCACCGCCTCTTTATCCGTAGTGTCACACCAGACGGCGGCACAGGAGATAAAGCCCGCCTTATTCGCACATATGATATCCGTATCCATATCTCCCAAATAGACCGAGTTCTCCGGTTTTGTGCCGAAAATTTCGCAGATGTTCTGCATATCCTCAACCTTTTTAAAATGCAACGGCTCACCGGTAATTATTTCATCAAATCTGTCCCACAGGTCAAACACTCCCAAAGTTACGCGCGCCGCCTGCCTGCTCTTACCGGTTATAAGCCCGATTTTCACCTTGCCCTGTAAGAAGTCGAAAATCTCCTTTATTCCGTCAAACGGCGCCGGACATCTGTGGTGGTTTTTCCTCGTCACATCGACATACATTTTGAACGCCTCCTCGGCGTGCTCGGGAAGCAGTTTGTTAAATGTTCCGTCCTCGCTCGCTCCGAAGGTTTCAAAAATACTGCCGAGCTCCGGCTTAACTCCGTAGTGTTCAAAAACTTCATATACATTGGCGACGCACATATCCATTGTATCACCCAATGTTCCGTCAAGGTCAAATACGACCGCTTTAATCTTTTCTTTCATAAAACTGTTTTTCTCCTGCCGTCCTGCTGTAATTCACCGTAAAAATACCGACACATACGAGCAAAAGGGCAAATAATCCCTTCAAGGTGAGGACATCTCCCCTCTCTCCCAAAAGCACGGCGCAAAATATAACTCCGAAAATAGGATTTGAAAATCCGTAAACAGATACTCTTGCAACCGGATTGTACTTTAAAAGCACCGACCATATCATATATGCCGCCGCGGATAAAAACGCAAGATAAATAAATATCAAACTGCTTTTGAGAGTCCAGCCGCTAACCTTGCCGCCCGAGAGTGCTCCGAATAAAATCATAACCGCTCCTCCTATCAAAAACTGGTACGAGGTCAGGGTGAGCGGCGTTTCCTCGGCGCTGTACCTTTTACACATAACGGAGGACAGGGCGTATGCCGCCGCGCTCAGAACGATGAGTCCGTCTCCTAAAAGGTTGAAGTCAAAATTAAATGAACTGTCAATATTTATTATTACTACTCCCAAAAAGCCTATCAGACATCCGACCGCCTTTTTAAGAGTAAATTTTTCCATTTTATATACGAAGCACGCTATGAGAATGGAAAAGAACACATTTAATGAAATTATAACCGAGCCCTTCATTCCGCCGGTGTGCGCAAGCCCGATATAAAACAGGGTGTACTGCACCGCCGTCGCCACAAGCCCCAAAAGTATTATCTTGCCTATACTGTTTTTCTTTGGCACGACAAAGCGTTTTTCAAAAACGCTCCCTGCGGCAACCGCAATAACTCCGGCGCAGAAAAAACGAAGCCCCGCAAAAAGCACCTGAGAGCCCACATCGGACTCGGATATATCAAACTCTCGGTAGCCGAGCTTGATAAAGGCGAACGCACTTCCCCACAGCGCACAGCAAACGAGGGAGAGCAAGGCTACAAAAATCGGTTTTGTAAATATCCTTTTACCCATATCGGTAGTTCAAATTCTCACTTTTTGCACCAAGCAAAACATCTAAATACCTCTCGGCTTCATACTTTGCCATATTGAGATTCAAATCGAGGTAGTTTCCGCACTCACGCGCAGAGGCGCCCGGTATTTCCCCGCTGTAATTTTTAATAAAATCATACATCTCGGTGACAAGGGGGAGAATATCCTCGGAGCGATAATCCCCGGCTACTATAAGATAAAATCCCGTACGACATCCCATCGGCCCAAAATAAATGATTTTATCCTTCCACAAAACATTGTTCCGAAGGAAAGTCGCACCTAAGTGCTCAATGGCATGTATCGGCGCGGTGTCCATAACCGGCTCAAAATTCGGCCTTTTCATTCTCAAATCAAAGGTTGTCACCGCATTGTCCGCCACAAAATCTCTCCTTGAGACATAAACTCCGGGGAGAAGCTTGAGATGATCTACTTGAAAACTTTCTATCCTGTCCATTTTTTCCTCTGCGTTTTTTTAAATCTCGGCTTTAGAAACAAGCCACGCAATATTTTAATAAAATAAAGATATAAAAATAGTATAGCAATTATAAGACAATAATTCAAGAAAAAATAAATCGCCGCGCAGACAATATAATAAAAACTGTCTGCACGGCGTTAAATATATTATTCTAAATCAATCCTCGCTGTCCGAGCGCTCTCTATCCGGTTTTACCCTGTCGGCAATTATGTAGTAAATCGGCACCGTCAAAAATATTACCCAAGCGGGATGCCACAGAGACATAAACATTCCGAGTCCGAGAAATACAGCCGTGACGAGAACGGGATATGCAAAAACGCTCGGCTTTTTCTTTTTAACCGCCTCAAAAAGTGATACGAGTATAGGTATCAGAAAAAATATCAGCCAGTTCACTCTCCACGCGCCGTCAATCAAAAAACCCGTACAGAGATACGCGACGATACACAAAAGCGATGTCACCGAGGAAAAAAATATACTTTCGCCTTTTCCGGATTCGTTTCGGGAAAGCATTTCCTTTTTGGCTTCTCCCGCCGCATTTCCCTTGATATTTATACCGTCCGGTCCGACATGAACGGTGTCACCCGTCCTCGCGTCCTTGACATTTACTCCACCCTTAAAACTGATATTCACTTCGTCCTTTATCTGCTCATTCTTCCGCTTTGTCTCGGACGAATCCTCAGCACTTTCCTGTCCGCTCAAGCCGAGCATTTCGTCAAGCGACATTCCGTAAACGCGCGAAAGGGAAATCAAATTGTCAATGTCGGGCGTAGCCTCCGCCCTCTCCCACTTACTCACCGCCTGCCGGCTGACGCCGATTTTCTCCGCGAGCTGCTCCTGCGAGAGTGAGTGTTCCTTCCTGAGTTTTGCCAATCTGTCAGCAGTTTTAATATCCATTAGATTATCTCCTTATCAAAAGATTTGCACTGCATCTGCCAAGCGAGCTATAAGCTGTATAAGGTCAAGACATCGTGCAAGATATTATATCGTCCGTTATGTGCTTTAACTAAATTTATCACAAATTTTTGCGGTTGCACAACCAATTTTGTTTTACAAATGCCGCAACCTACGGTTGCAAAAGGATATTTCTAAGGATTTTTAACATTTTTACTTAAGGTGAGGGGAGCCGAACACAATATGCCGAAAATTTGATATTACGGTGTAT
>CALYOC010000081.1 GCA_945227095.1 uncultured Clostridia bacterium | reverse complement strand
TCAGGCGAAAATATGCCGTTTTAAACCATATCGGGTTCGACTCCCCTCACCTTTAATAAACAACCGCCGGATATGCATTGCATATCCGGCGGTTGTTGCATTTTATATTGTATTTTAAAGTGTGGAGTTGTATTTTTGGTACTCACCGCTTAAAATGTTTTCCCACCACTGTCTGTTTTCGAGGTACCAGTTTATAGTGCTTCTGATTCCGTCCTTAAACATTGTCTTGGGCTCCCAGCCGAGGTCGTTTTTAATCTTTGCAGGGTCAATGGCATATCTGAGGTCATGACCTTTTCTGTCGCCCACAAAGGTGATAAGACTCTCGGGCTTGCCCAATGTTTCAAGAATTGTTTTTACAACCTCTAAATTTGAGTGCTCGTTGTGTCCGCCGATGTTATAGATTTCACCGGGATTTGCCTTTCTTACAATGAGGTCAATCGCGCTGCAATGGTCCTCGACAAACAACCAATCTCTGACATTCTCGCCCGTGCCGTAAACGGGGAGAGGCTTATCCTCCAATGCGTTTGAAATCATAAGGGGAATCAGCTTCTCCGGAAACTGATAGGGTCCGTAATTGTTTGAACATCTTGAAATTGTCGCGTTCAGTCCGTATGTCTTTATATATGCGCCGACCAAGAGGTCAGCGCTCGCCTTTGATGACGAATAGGGAGATGATGTGTGTAAAGGTGTGCTCTCGGTGAAGAACAGGTCGGGTCTGTCCAGGGGCAAATCTCCGTACACCTCGTCCGTTGAAACCTGGTGGTATCTCTTTACCGAGTGTTTTATCGACGCGTTCATCAGCACAGATGTGCCGAGTATATTTGTGTTGAGGAACACCTCGGGGTTTTCAATCGAGCGGTCAACATGACTTTCTGCGGCAAAGTTGACAACCGTGTCGAATTTTTCCCTTGCGAAAAGCTCGTCAATAAACTCCTTGTCGGTTATATCACCCTTATAAAATTTGAAATTTTTGTTTTCCAAGGCCGGCAGCAGGGTTTCGTAGTCACCCGCGTATGTCAGCGCGTCAAGGCATACAATTTCGTCTTGAGGGTGTTCTTTGAGTTGATAATATACAAAATTGGAGCCGATAAATCCTGCTCCTCCGGTGACGAGCATTTTCATATTGATTACCTCTCGATTTAAGTTTTGTTTTAAAAAAGCGGTGTCTGAACACTCACTTAGCATATTATACTTGACTTTAGTATTATTTTCAACTGCTTATATTATATTGAATAAAAAATATATTTTTCCCTTGCATATTTTTAACCGTTCATATATAATGGTATCGAGAAGATGTAAGAATATGTCACACTTTTAAGGTTTAAAAGGAGAGACAAAATGCGTTTACAAACAAGACTCAGAGAATGCAGAAAGCAGAACGGCCTGACGCAACAGCAGGTCGCGCGCAGGCTCAATATCGACCGTTCAACATATTCGTATTACGAAACGGGCAAAATATGTCCGAGTATCAATTCGATTTCCACTCTTTGTGAGTTTTACGGTATGTCTATTGACGAGTTTTTGAACGGAACCGATGTTTCCGTTTCGGAAAAAGCCGCTGCCAAAAATGCATTTAGTGAAATTGCCGCCTCCACCGAGGACGAGAAAAAGCTTCTCACCTGTTACCGAAAGCTTGACAGTGCTCAAAAGGAAGATTTTCTCATCAGCATTATCGAAATAGCGCGGCAAAAAGATTGATTGACAGCAATTAAATTTTAACCCTTTTGTCAATGATGTACCATTGACAAGAGGGTTTTGAAGTTTTATTTAAAGCATATTTGAAACTGATTTTTTAGGAGAGGGCAAAGTTGTTTAAATCAAGTTTTAAAAAGATTACAGTTTGGATTTGTTCACTTGCGGTAATTTGCGGCGGATTGTGTTCGTGTTCCTCCGCTCCGTCCGATTCCTTTTCATATCCCATATCAGAAATGCCGGAGGTTCTTGACCCGCAAATAGCTTCTTCAAATGCGGAACTTACGGTTGTTGAAAACTGTATGGAGGGATTAGTAAGGCTCGACAGGGAATCAAAGGTTATTCCTGCGGCGGCTGAAAGCTGGGATGTTTCGCCTGACGGCAGAGTTTATACCTTCCGTTTGAGAAAGAGCGGCAAATGGTATGTAAACACTCAGAACCGGGAACTCGTGGGCGAGAGCTTCGACAACCGCGTCACCGCGAAGGACTTTGTTTTCGCAATTGAAAGGGCGGTGGATAAGACGACCGACGCTCCCGACTTTTCAGCGTTGTCGTCCGTTGAGGGAGCACGGGCAAGGCACAACGGAAGGAATGTTGCTTTGGGCGTTTACGCCAAGGACGATTATACTTTGGTTATAAAGCTTAAAAGCAAGGACAGCGGCTTTTTGAAATCGCTGGCTAATTCCGTCTTTATGCCCTGTAATAAGGCATTTTTCGAAGCTACGCAGGGCAGATACGGCAGAGCGGTAAAATATACCCTTTGCAACGGAGCGTTTGTGCTGACGAATATCGGCGATGAATCGGTGACCTTTGCGCGCAACGAGGAGTATTCGGGCGAAGCGAAGGCGAAGCCGTCGAATGTCACCTTATACCTTGAAGAAGACGAGCAGGCGGCATATGAAAAATTCTCCGACGGAACATATGACGCTATGCCTATGCCCGATTATTACGGCGACAAGACCTCGTTCGGAGATAAAGTTACTTATCAGTCGTACAAGGATACCGTTTGGGTTTTGGCTTGTAATATGAAGTCCTCTTACGGTGGAAGTGATAGTTTCAGAAAAGCACTTATGAAGTCGGTTGAAATCCCGACATCGGGCGCGCCGGACGGATTCACACCCGCAAACGGAATTATACCCGATATATGTACCGCGCAGGGCGAGAATTACCGCAAGGCGGCAGGTAAGGTGCAGGGTGTGAAGAAAGATGTAAAAGCCGCCGTCGGTTTTTATGAGAGCTCTTTGGATAGCCTTGGTTTGGAGAGCGCTTCGTTCAAGGTGCTCTGTCCCGACTTTTTGGAGGATTATACAAAGCTTCTCGTGCAGTCGTGGCAGAAAAATCTCGGCACATCCTTCGCCGCTACAATAGAAAGTCTGCCGCTCGGTGAGTTAAAGGGCAGAGTTTCTTCGGGGGACTATACACTTGCCGTATGTCCGCTCGGTGCGGACAGCGAGAGCACCGCCGCGTTTTTAAATCAGTTTGCTCTTTCCGATAATTCATTCGGCTATAAATCCTCCACATTTAACGGTATTTTGGCAGACGGAAACAGTATCGGCAATTTAAAGAGGGCGGAGGAGCACATAGTCAGAAGGAGTCTGCTTCTGCTTCCGCTTCTTTCAAGCGAGAGTTATTATATGATAAATAAAAATATCAGCGGAATTTATTTTTACGCATTCGGCGGGAAGGTCAATTTTGTCGGGGCTGTGAGGAGCAAATGATGAAACGGAAAACTTGTGCCTGTGCTGTATGGGCTTTAACTGCATTGTGGGCAGGGTTTATTTTCTATATGTCTTCGCGAGTCGCGTCGGAATCGGCGCAGATGAGCGGCGGACTTCTCGAATGGCTCTCGAAGTATTTCGGAGCGACTCTCACAGAGTTTTTTGTCAGGAAATGTGCCCATGCCTTTGAGTTCAGTATTCTTTGCGGTTTTTTATGCGCTGCGTTTTATGCCACACTCGGCTCAGTAAAATTTTTATACAGCGTCGGTATAACAGTTGTCTATGCAATAAGTGATGAGATACATCAACTGTTTGTGCAGGGCAGAGCTTGCCGTGTGTTTGATGTATTTGTGGATTTTTGCGGAGCGTTGGTTATGGCGGCGTTTGTCGCGGTGGTAATATTGATAGTTAATAAAAAAATAAGTAAAAAGGATTTGTTTTAATGAATAGTTTTAATGTATTTAAAAAGGTCTTATCGGTTGTATTGTGCGTTGCCTTGATTGCGGCGTGTTTTGCAGGGTGCACCTCTGCAAAAAAGACGGAAAAGGGAGAGGGGCAGAGTGTGAGTGTTCCTGCGGACGCCCCCAATCCCGTAGTGACTATCACTATGTCGGACAAAAGTGTAATGAAGGCAGAGCTCTATTATGACAAGGCGCCGCAGACGGTTTGCAACTTTATCTATTTAATCGAGCGTGGATTTTATGACGGCGTTATCTTCCATCGCATTGTGAAGGATTTTGTCATTCAGGCAGGCGACCCCACTTATACGGGCGGCGCCGGGCTCACTTATACGATAAAGGGTGAGTTTTCCGCAAACGGCGTTGAAAACGATTTAAGCCACGAAAAGGGCGTTTTGTCCATGGCGCGCACCGCACAGGATATGGACAGCGCTTCGGGACAGTTCTTTATCTGTGCTTCGGATGAGCAGTTCTTGGACGGACAGTATGCCGCCTTCGGAAAGCTTATCGGGCAAGAGAGCTTTGCGACTCTTGATAAGATAAGTGCCGCGCAGACCGACAGTATGGACAGACCTGTGAGCGATATAAAGATTGCAACTGCAACCGTTGACACCTACGGGGTTGATTATCCCGACCCGCAGATTTCATCAGGCACGCTGACTTGATATAGACA
>CALYOC010000080.1 GCA_945227095.1 uncultured Clostridia bacterium | reverse complement strand
TCGGATAATCTACAGTCTCAGGTGTTGGTGCCTTTTTAGGAGAAAATTCCCAGGCTCATGCCCTCGCTCTCAATTTGCTCGCGCAGCCGACTTATCCCATGTGGGAAAGCGGTCATATCCGGCTGCAGGCGACCTTGAACATCTCTTGAGGAGGAGTGCCAGCAGTCATCAATGTTGATGTATGTATATCCGGCTTTTACAAGTGAACTGCTTTTCATAGCCTGTGCCGTGTCATAAATGAGCTTCTCGTCAATCTTATTGTGGAAAGTGTTCCAGCTGCTCCAGCCCATAGGCGGCGCTTCGCAGGCGCAAGGATAGTTTTCTGCGGGCAGCTCTATTGTCAGCCTTTTCCTGCCTGAAAACTTTTTGAACCAACACAACGGGCATATTCCGTTTTTGAGCAGGACAAGAGAAAAAATGCCCGCGCAAATTGCAAGAATTGCCGCGGCTGCGGCGAAAGTTATTAAAGCGATAATTAAAGGTTTCATATTTTTACTCTCCGTTTCGGATTCTATAAAAAGTATATCAAAAGAAGAATTGTCTGTAAAGCGATAAAATATGAGTATTGTAAAATTCTTTCGTTTGTAGTAAAATAGATTAGTATTGTTACTTTTAAGGCGTATTTATGCCTTGATTGAGGATAGTTAAATTTAAGATCTATAAGACAGGGGTATTTTATGAACAGTTATAATTTTTGGGAATTGGCTGCGATAGTAATCTATTTCGCAGCGATGATTGTGATAGGAGTCACATTCTTTATCAAGGACAAATCGGGAAATGATAAGGACTATTTCCTCGGCAGACGGAAGATGGGGCCGTTTGTCACGGCTAGGAGCGCACAGTCTGCGGATATGAGCGGCTGGCTTCTTATGGGTTATCCCGGAAGCATACTGGCACTCGGCTTCGGTCAGGTATGGGTTGCGGTCGGACTTGCCTTGGGTACATATTTAAACTGGCTTTTGGTTGCGCCGAGACTTCGTAAGTTTTCCGCGGCGGCGAATGATTCGATTACTGTTCCGCAGTATTTGAGAAACCGTTTTTTGAGCTCGAATCATGTTTTGCAGGTTGTCTGCGCCGTTGTATTTTTAATTTGCTTTACAGTATATGTGGCGAGCGCGTTTAAGGCGGGCGGTGTCCTGTTTAATCAGCTCATTCCCGCCTTGGAAACCAAGTGGGCGTCAATCATCTTTGCGGCTATTATTATCGGTTATACCTTCCTGGGCGGATACAAGGCGGTTTGCTGGACGGACTTTTTCCAGGCACTCTTAATGCTCTGCGCTATTGTTATTATTCCCGCCGTCCTCATTTTCTCAAAAAATTATGACACAGGTGTTGCGGCGATTGAAGCGAGCGGAATCAATCTCAATGTTCTCTCAACGGGTAGATTTGATTGGCAGTCCGTTGCCGACATAATATCCGGACTTGCATGGGGACTCGGATATTTCGGAATGCCGCACATTCTCGTCAGATTTATGTCTATTAAAAAGCCCTCTCAAATCAAAAAATCCCGCAGATTTGCCACCGTATGGGTCGTAATAACCTTGTCCGCGGCAACATTTATCGGAATTCTCGGCAGAACACTTCTGCCCGAGTTGGTCGAGCAGGGAAGCGAGACGGTATTTATAAAGTTTGTAACCATGCTTTGCCCGGCGTTCGTGGCAGGACTTCTTCTCTCGGCAATTCTCGCGGCGTCAATGTCAACTGCCGACAGCCAGCTTCTTGTCGCTTCATCGAGCTTTACGAGTGATATTTACAGACCGCTTATCAGGAAAAATGCTTCCGACAAGGAGGTTCTTTGGGTTTCAAGGCTTGTAGTTGTTCTCGTTTCCGTAGTTGCTTATTTCATCTCTGTCGGAAATGATAAGATAGGCATTATGGACCTTGTTTCAAACGCGTGGGCAGGTTTTGGTGCGGCGTTCGGACCGGTTATTTTGCTTTCTCTGTTCTGGAAGCGCTTCACCTACAAGGGCGCCGTTGCCGGAATTATCGGCGGTGGTTTAACCGTTGTTTTGTGGATAGCGTTCTTGAGTGATGTGACAAAGATTTATGAGCTCCTTCCGGGCTTTATCGTCTGTCTTATCCTGTGCGTGGTTGTTTCGCTTATCGACAAGAAGCCGTCCGAGGAGGTTTGTGAGCTCTTTGAAAAAGCGGTTAAAAATGAGGATTAAATAAAACACTTGCTTTATTTTAAAATATATGTTATTATATTCAAGGTTAAGTTAAGATGTTTAGTATGGAGAGTAGGTTTTCGACCTGCTCTCTTGTACTTATACAGGGCATAGCGGTGCTTTGCCGCACAATTGCCGGAAGGAGAGAATATGGCACAGAAAAAACCGAGCACTACCGCGAGGGCTTTGGAAATAATCGAGCCGGCTGCGAGTGAATTGGGACTTGAAATTTGGGACATTCGCTTTCTTAAAGAGGGCGCGGATTGGTATTTGAGAGTTTTTATCGACAAGCCGGGCGGCGTGAGCATTGATGATTGCGTTAATTTGTCCCGCGCGATAGATAAGCCGCTCGATGAAGCGGACTTTATAACTCAAAGTTATATTTTGGAGGTATCTTCTCCCGGAGTGGAGCGCGAGCTTAAAACTCCCCGCCACTTTGAGCGTTGCTTAGGAGAAAGGGTTAAACTCAAAACTATTCGCCCTGTCGATGGCGTCAGGGAATTCAGCGGAGTTCTCACCGATTACGATGCGTCAAATATCGTAGTTAAAACAGACAGTGCAGACATAGTTTTTAATAAGAAAGAATTGGCGTATGTGCGCCTTGATGATTTTGGAGGAAATGAGTAATGAACACGGAGTTTTTTATGGCTACGGAAATGCTGGCTAAGGAAAAAGGTATTCCTGTTGAGTATCTTTATGAAAAGATTTCAACCGCATTGGTTGCGGCTATTCGCAGGAACTACTCGGGAAAGGACATCGTCTTTTGCGACATTGACAGCGAGAAGCAGACTATGCGCGTATATGTCCGCAAGGAGGTTGTGGAAGATGTCACCGACAGCGACTCCCAGTTAACCGTCGAGGCTGCGGCAAAGTATAACAAAAATGCAAAGCCGGGTGATTTTGTCGATATTGACTTGGACACAATGGAGTTCGGAAGAATTGCGGCGCAGACCGCCAAGCATGTCATCAGACAGGGAATCAGGGACGCAGAGCGCACACAACAGATTGAAGCGTTCAGAGCCAAAACCGGAGAAATTGTTTCCGCCAAGGTTGTTCGCGTTGACCCCTCAAGAGGTAATGTATCTCTTGAAATCGGACGAAGCGACGCCATGCTTCCGTTGAGCCAGCAGGTTCCCGGAGAGAGCTTCTACGAGGGCGAGATGATTAAAGTTTATATCGTCGATGTCAAGGACACCGAGAAGGGCTCGCGCGTCATGCTTTCGAGAACACACCCGGAATTTGTCCGCCGCTTGTTTGAAAATGAAGTGCCGGAGATATTTGACGGCACAATCGAGATAAAATCCGTATCCCGTGAAGCCGGTTCTCGTACAAAGATTGCCGTCTATTCGGCGAATGAAGATGTCGATCCGGTCGGTGCCTGCATAGGCCCCAAGGGCGCGAGAGTCAATGCGGTTGTCGATGTGTTGGGCGGTGAGAAGATAGACATCGTCGAGTACAGCGAGGATCCGGCTCAATTCATCGCGGCGGCGCTTGCACCCGCAGAGGTTGCCGATGTAGTGATTGTCTCCGAGGAGGAGAGAGCTTGTAAGGTTGCCGTTCCCGACAGTCAGCTTTCTCTAGTAATCGGAAACAAGGTACAGTAGGCCCGCCTTGCCGCCAACCACACAGGCTGGAAGATAGATATTATGGCTTTGAGCGTATTCTATGATGAGCCCGAGGAAGAGGAGCCGGCAGCTGCCGAGGAAGCTCCCGAAACAGAGGAAGAATAATGAAAAATAAAAAAGTACCTGAGCGGATGTGCATCGGTTGCAGGGAAATGAAGGATAAGAGAGAGCTTGTCCGAGTTGTAAAATCCTCTCAAGGTGAAATTTCGATTGATTTTACAGGCAAGGCTCCCGGCAGAGGCGCATATATTTGTAAGAACGAAGAGTGTTTAAACCGAGCGGTTAAAAGCAAGGCGTTCAACAGAGCATTTCAAACCTGCGTATCCGAGGAAATATTAAACACATTGAAAGAGGAATTGGGAAATGGATAAATCTCTGTCCCTGTTGGGAATGGCTTGTCGGGCAGGCAAGCTCGCGCTCGGACACGACGCGGCGCTCGATTCCTTGAAGCGGGGTAAATCATCGCTTATAGTGATTTGTTCCGATTCGTCGCAAAGGCTCGTCAGGGAGTTTGCGCGAAGTGTGGATTTTTATAAGTCAGAGGCACCTGTTGAAAAAATCTCTGCAACGCAGGAACAGCTTTCGGCGCACCTTCCCAAGAAAGTCGGAGTGATAAGCGTTGAGGACGGAGGATTTGCCGATAGGTTTTTGCAGCTGTCACGGCAGGAGTGATTTTGTATCAGGCGATTTCGTTTGGAAGGGGATTGCTTTTGCGGACAGCGGGGAATGTTTTGCGTTCCCGATATTTTAACA
>CALYOC010000079.1 GCA_945227095.1 uncultured Clostridia bacterium | reverse complement strand
TAAAAGTGATAAGAGCTCTTGCCTCCCCCGACGATGATTTTGAAAAAATTGATATTTCCGATATAGATATACCCTTTATCGAAAAAATTTCGCTTATGGATGCATATAATTACCTTGTTTACTGTAAAGATGTACGCAAAAACTCCGACAGAACGCGTGCAAGAAAGGTTTCTACATTGAGACAGTTTTTCGACTATCTTTACAAAAAAACTAAAAAAATCAAGGAAAATCCTATGAGCGAGCTCGAAATGCCTAAGTTTAAAAAATCAATGCCGAAATACCTAACATATGACCAATGTGTTGCGCTTTTAAACAGTGTTGAGGGCAAAAACAAGCAGAGAGATTATTGCATACTCACTCTGTTTTTAAACTGCGGACTGCGGCTTGCGGAGCTCTGCTCTCTCAATTACTCGGATATAAGAGATGATGGGACAATGATTGTCACGGGTAAAGGCGATAAGGAACGCGTCGTCTACCTTAATAATGCCTGTATTTACGCCATTAAGGATTATCTTCAGGTTAGACCCGTCGACTCAATTAAGGACAGACGGGCGCTGTTTATAAGTGCACAGGGAAAACGGCTCAGCCGCGAATCTGTGCAAAAGATGGTTCAAAAATACCTTGAAAAGGCAGGACTTGCCGGTCAGGGATTCTCTGTGCATAAATTGAGGCACACCGCGGCTACACTTATGTACCGAAGCGGTGACGCAGATGTACTTGTGTTAAAAGAGATTTTAGGACACGAAAATCTAAATACAACAGAAATTTATACTCATACGGATAATAAACAGATTAAACAGGCGGTGTCCTCAAATCCCCTCTCGCAAATCAATAATAAATAATAAAATCCATCTCTTTTGAGATGGATTTTATTATAGTATCTTTGAAAAAATATTTGTTATGACTCCGTCAATAAAGGAAATTGCAATTACTGCGAATGAAAAAATTAAAAATCGCTTTAAATAGATGAAAAAATTTGAAGATTTTTCGTATGTCCGCTTATTTTCCGTAAACACTCCCATCGATATACCGAGAGACATATAATACGCTTCACGGCAGGCGAAAATAATACACATAAGCATAAGCGTTGCAGGAACAGAGAGGATTATCAGGTAATACACAAAGCCGTTGAGTCCCTGTTGAGTATAGATATATGAAATAAGAACACCTGTGCTGATACCCTTTAAAAGCGGCAGTGCGAAAATAATCGGAAGTCCCAGCGCGCACACACCGGAAACAAATAGTATAAAAAGATATATGTAATCATTAACAAGGCTTCTGCTGAAAAGCTTAATAATACTTAATTTCTCGCTTTCCTGTAAAAAATTTGATATAATTTTAAATACTTCTTCTTTAGTTGAAGTGCTGATAAAATTAAAGCTCAGTGAGCCGATTATCACACCTGAAATTACTATTATAATAAATATAAATAAAATTCTGTTTTCGGAAATAAACAATCTCTTACTATTTATACTGTTCTTTTTAATAATAATACTTTTCATTTAATATCACCAATAGATTTTATGCGGACAAGTAGATGTCTATTCTAATTATCTTTTGATTTTAATTTTTCTTTTTTTAGACTTTTTGTTTACCGCAAGGATGCCACAAAGCGCCCCGCACAAAAAAATTGCGAATACCGTGATAATAACGAAGTAGTTAAATCCGCCCTTGAAAACCAATGAAACTATGAGCAGTATTATAATCATCGGAACACCGGATAACGAGCCTATAACAAGTCCCCTCTCCCTGTATGAAAGCACCGTTGAGAAGGAAATAGCTGTACTGCACATCAGGCATACAATCAAAGAGATAAGGTTAAAATGTCGATTGTTAATATTCATTTTAAGCACAAGTGCGCTGACAACGCCGAAGAATAAGAACATACTGAGTAATGTTACGCTGATATTTATTACCGCCGTTCTTAAAGCCTTGTTTTTTAACATAAAAAACACTCCCAAGTATTACTTATTAAAATAATACTTGGGAGTTGATTTAATTATGATAAAAAATTATTTATCTTCTTTTTTCTCGGATATTTCTTTGGCTTCTTCCTTTTCCTTTTTAGAGCCGAAAAGACCTTTTTTCCCGCCCTTGGCAGCCTTTGCAGCTTCCTGCTCCTTCCTCAACGCGGCAGCCTTTGTGTTGTTTGTCTGAACAGCCCAACGGGTAATTTTCATCTTGTTTTTATCGGCACCTGTTTCGATAACAAGTGAATCGTCCTTAACAGATACAACTTTACCTACAATACCGCCGATTGTTGTAATTTCATCGCCGATTTCAATGCTGTTTCTCATTTCCTGCTCAGCCTTGCGCTGCTTATTCTGCGGTCTGATCATAAGGAAATACATAAGTACAAACATACCTAAAATAAGGATAACCATGCCCCATGTGCTGCTGAAAAATCCGCCTGTTGAGTTGCCGGCGGCAGTGCCGGAAGTTAATGTAATGAATGAGTTCATTTTTCGTCCTCCTAATATTTATAACGAATACTTAAATCATATTATACATATTTTTACATATATATGCAAGTGTTTTATATTCTCTTATCAAGGATATCGACATATTTGTTGAAAAATTCATCAAATCTGTCTTGCTCGATGCTTTGTCTGATTCTTTCCATAAGCGTATTATAGAAATTGAGATTATGAATTACGGCGAGTCTTGCGCCCAACATTTCATTCGCCTTAAACAAGTGATGCAGATACGCTTTACTGTGCTCGCGGCAAGCCTCACACCCGCACTCGCCGTCAATCGGACTCATATCCTCTTTATATTTGGCATTCTTGATATTGATTATACCGTTCCAAGTGAAAAGTTGTCCGTGCCTTGCATTTCTTGAAGGCATTACACAGTCGAACAAATCCACGCCGAGACTTACACCGGTGAGGATATTTCCCGGTGTTCCTACGCCCATTAAGTACCTTATTTTATCGGTCGGCATATACGGCTCAACGCAATCAATAATTCTGTACATTTCTTCCTTAGGCTCGCCTACTGCAAGTCCGCCGATGGCATAGCCGTCAAGGTCGAGCTGTGCGATTTTTTTCATATGCTCAATTCGTATATCCTCGTAGCAACAGCCTTGATTTATACCGAAAAGAAGCTGATTTTTATTTATTGTGTCATCGAGTGAATTGAGCTTTTGCATTTCAGCCTTGCACCTTTTTAACCAACGGTAAGTGCGATCGGCGGATTTTAAAGCATATTCATAGGTAGATGGATTTTCAACACATTCATCAAAAGCCATTGCTATTGTTGAGCCCAGATTTGATTGGATTCTCCTACTTTCCTAGGGCCCCAGAAAAATTTTTCTGCCGTCAATATGCGAATTGAAATATACGCCCTCTTCCTTAATCTTATTGATTTTAGCGAGCGAAAAGACCTGAAAACCGCCGCTGTCGGTTAAAATTGGACCGTCCCAGTGTGTGAATTTGTGAAGTCCGCCGCAGCGTTTAATGAGTTCATCTCCCGGTCTCACATGTAAATGGTATGTATTAGAGAGCATAACGGAGCATTTGTTCTCCTTTAAATCGGAAGCCGAAAGTCCTCCCTTGATAGCGCCGCAGGTTGCGACATTCTGAAACGCCGGTGTCTGAACGGTTCCGTGAACAGTTTCAAATATACCGCGTCGTGCTCTACCCTGTTTTTTAATAATTTTCATCTTGATCCTCCGCTATGCAATAAACATCGCGTCACCGAAGCTGAAGAAGCGATATTCATTCTTGACAGCCTCTTTATACGCATTCATAGTGTGGTCGTAACCCGCGAGCGCGCTGACAAGCATTATAAGCGTGCTTTCGGGCAAGTGAAAGTTAGTTATAAGCGAATCAATACATTTAAACTCAAAGCCGGGATAGATAAAAATATCCGTCCAGCCCTCACATTCCTTAAATTCATCATACTTGTGAGCAACGGCTTCGAGCGTTCTGCAGCAGGTAGTACCTACTGCAATGATTCTTCCGCCTCTTGCCTTCGCTTTATTTATCGCGTCGGCAGTTTTCTGCGGTAAAAAATAATGTTCAGAGTGCATTAGATGCTCCTCGATATTTTCTGTTTTAACAGGTCTGAATGTACCGAGACCGACATGGAGAGTTAAATACTCAATATTTACTCCTTTTTCCTTCAGTTTTTCAAGCATTTCGCTTGTGAAGTGAAGTCCGGCGGTCGGTGCGGCGGCAGAGCCGAGATTTTTTGAATATACCGTTTGGTACCTCTCATTGTCCTCAAGTGTTTCCTTAATATACGGCGGAAGCGGCATTTGTCCTATTTCATCAAGTATATTGTAAAAATTGCCTTCGTAGTTAAAATGTATAAGTCTGTTTCCGTTTTCGAGAACAGCTTCAATTACTGCCGTACATTTTCCCGAAAAGTCAAAGGAATCGCCGGTTTTTGCCTTTTTGCCGGGTTTTACAATACATTCCCAACAGTCGTTTTCGCGGGCGGTGAGCAACAAAAACTCCACAGTTGCCCCTGTGGATTTAGTTCCGAAAATTCTCGCCGGTAAAACTCTTGTATCGTTTAAAATCAAGGTGTCGTTTTCGTCCAGAATTGTCAATAAATCGTAAAAATGTCTGTGTTCAATTTCTCCGGTTGACTTGTTGAGT
>CALYOC010000078.1 GCA_945227095.1 uncultured Clostridia bacterium | reverse complement strand
GACGCTCGGAAAGCCTAACAGTCCTACATCTGCGAGCAGTTTGAGTTCAAGACTTATGTCCCATTCCTCGCCGGGTCTGCCGTCTTTTGCAAATCTCGGCGTCTGCCTTGTCGAGTTGGCAAAGTGACTGTTGCCCCAGCCGCCCTTGCCGCCCTTTGCAGCTACAAAGGAGGTGAGAGTGCTCATATCTGCCATAACCTTGCCGGTGTTGACCTCTTTGATTATTGTACCCCTGGGGACCTTAATTATTAAATCCTCGCCGCTTTTGCCGGTTTTTCTGTATCCGGCGCCCGGTTGTCCGTTTTGAGCGGCGTATTTCCTCTTGTATCTGAAATCGGCAAGGGTTGCGAGGTTGTCGTCAATTTCAAAGACGATATTTCCGCCCTTGCCGCCGTCTCCGCCGTCGGGACCGCCGGAGGGAACGTATTTCTCTCGGCGGAAGGAAACTGCGCCGTGACCGCCGTTTCCGGCTTTGATTTTTATATTTGCTATATCTACAAACATTTTATTCTCCAAATAATTCTTTTAGCAATTCTTTCGCGGTTTGAACTGTGAAATCGCCGTAAGTTCTCCTAAATTTCGGAAAATCGGAGCCCAACCTTGCCGCGTATTCTTCTATTTGAGCGTCGCTCATTTTAATTTCGGGGAGTTTAATCAGTTTTGAAAGAGTGGATTCGAACTCCTCGGTGTCTGCGCCGATTAAATTTAGGTATTCGCTCAAAATATCGGGTGCATACTTGCCGCAGTAGTTTATCATATGCGGCAGAAATACCGCGCAAGCGGTTCCGTGAGGAACATTGTAGTTTTCGGTCAGGATGTATCCCACCGCGTGAGGATAAGCCGTTCCGAGGCGGAGCACAATTCCTGCGTACAATGAGGCATAGTACATATCATCTCTGTCGGCTTCGGTGAGCGTTTCACCGGCGGCGAGCTTCTTTAACACTCTCCAAATAACCGGCAGACAGATTTTAGCGTTTTGCTTGGAAATGGGTTCGAGGCTCTTGTTAAACCAACCCTCGCTCGCGTGTGCGAGAGCATCCAGGGCGGTTGAAACTGTCAGCTCAAAACCTGCGGTATATGTGTATTTTGGGTCGCAAAAGGCAATTTCTGCAAAGCAGTCCGGGTGAGTTATGCTTGTCTTTTGAGCAGTGGATATGTCGGTGATAACTGCCGCCTTTGAAACCTCCGTACCTGTTCCGGCGGTTGTTCCCGCAACGGCGAGGGGTATAGGTTTATTGTTCCATTTTCCGGAGAATATATCCTCGAATTTTAATTGAGGATTTGCAGCTATAACCGCCGCCGCCTTTGCCGCGTCGATAACGCTTCCTCCGCCGAGTGCGAATATGAAATCCACCTTGTTTTCGTACGCCGTCATACCGGCGTTTAAGCATTGAACGGTGGTGGGGTTTGCGCTTATATCGTTAAAGATGATGCTTTTAATACCCTCTTTTTCAAGTGCGGCGAGCGCGTCGTCCAAAACTCCGCAGATTTTTGCTGAATTTCTTCCCGTTATAATAAGGCAGAGCGAGCCGAGCGACTTGAGTTGTCCGGAGTTCTCGGCAATCGCATTTTTTCCTGCGAATACGCGTGCGCTCATTTGAGGGTCTGTATTTTTGAATATCATTTTAATTCTCCGTTATCTGTTTTTTGCAGCTTTGGCAGATGTATTTTTCACCGATAAGCACCAGGTTTTTGCGTCCGGAGCAGATACAGCAGCAGGGCTTTGCCGGTGAAAGCACAAGGTTGCCCTTGTCGATGAAAACCTGGAAGGAATCTCCGGGCTTTATGTCTAACATTTTGCGGATATTCTTTTTTATCAGAACGCGTCCGGCTTCGTCGATTTTTGTAAATTCAAATGTCTGTTTCATATTTTTACTCCTATAAAATAAACTATTTGAAATAATACCAAATCTGGCAATTTTTGTCAAATTTTGACTCTTGTCTTATTCTAATTCAGGCGGATTATCGAAAAATGTCGAATTGGGGGAGAAAGCGCGGTAAAAATGAGTAAAATCGGAGAAAAACCGAGTGTTTATAAGTACCTGTTGCACACTTGCAATTAGGTATCACTTATAAACACTCAGCTTTACTTAATGAATTTTTCTATTGCGTCGTTGAGATTATCTATTGCCTTGGTATCGTTTTCTTCAATCGCATCAACAATGCAATGGGAAACGTGTTCCTTTAAAATGAGTTTTCCCGTGTTGTTGATTGCGGATTTTACCGCCGCCAATTGGACAAGTACCTCACTGCAATCCTCTCCGCGCTCAACCATGCCCTTGATACTTCGCAGATGTCCCTCTGCGCGCGCGAGGCGGTTTACGATTCTCCTTATGCTTTCCGGGTCGTGGGAATGTGAGTGTGAGTGTGAGTGTGCAATTCCCTTTTGGTGCAGTATCTCGTGTGCGTTGTTGTCCATATCTTGTTCCTCGTTTTTTGTTGTTTTTTCAATTATATCATCATTTATGAGATTTAACAATATCATTTAAATCTGCTGAAATATCCCCCTGTGGGGGTTGTTAAGGGCAGCGGCTCGGTTTATAATTGTGTTATGAGATTGATGGAGGAAAAAATATGCACATTCCAGAAAATTATTTAAGCCCGTCCACCTGTGCTGTTGCGGCGGCTGCAATGGCTCCCGTTTGGGGATATTGTATTGCAAAGGTTAAGAAAAAGGTGACAAAGGAGAAACTGCCCCTTATCGGTATAGCGGCTGCGTTTTCCTTTTTGGCTATGATGTTTAATATACCGTTGCCCGGAGGAACGACCGGGCACGCGGTAGGCGGAACATTTGTCGCCATATTGTTGGGGCCGGAGGCGGCGTGTATATCCGTTAGCGTTGCGCTTCTCATACAGGCTCTGCTTTTCGGAGACGGAGGAATACTTTGTTTTCCGGCTAACTGCTTTAATATAGCATTTGTGCTTGTGTTCGCCGGATATTGGACATATAAACTGATGTGTTTTTTACTCAAAAAGGTTAAAAGTCAAGTCTTTGTGAAGTATTTTTCGGCGGCGCTGGGCTCGTATGTCGGAATAAATGCGGCGGCTTTGCTCACAGCCGTTGAATTTGGAATTCAGCCCTATCTGTTCACCGATGCCGCAGGAAATGCTATGTATTGTCCCTATCCGTTAAGCGTTTCTGTTCCGGCTATGATGATAGGACATCTGACCCTTTTCGGACTTGCTGAGGTTGTGTTCACCTTGGGAATGCTTGCATTTGTGAACTCTGCCGCACCGGGAATAGGCGGCGAGCAGGAGAAACCTAAACTGAAGTATATTTATATGGGTATGGGCGCTTTAACGCTTGCCGCGCCGTTGGGACTTCTGGCGGTCGGAGACGCTTGGGGAGAATGGGCTTACGAGGATTTTACAAGCCTTGTGGGTTATGTTCCGTCCGGTATGAAGGGCTGGAGCCTTGAGAGCATTTTCCCTGATTATTCTGTCGGCAATATGCCCGAATGGATAGGATATATTATCAGCGCGGTAATAGGCTGTGCCGTTTTAGTGATTGTATTTAAGCTTATATCATTGGTGAAGCCGTTAAAGGGCGAGAAAAAGTAAGGATAAGAAATAGTGGCTATGCAGCAGGGTTCCAATTTACCCGACTGGCTTCGTGAAAAATCCTCTTATACTCCGTCGAGGGACAGAGATTCCTTCGTGGATAAGGGGATTTCTTCGCTTGTCAAGGTTATATCCAAAGCGAGATTTCAAGGGAATATGAGCGGTGATTTTCCGGTTTATGTTCCCTTGAGATTGTTTTATATTTTTGCTTTAATTCTGATGTGCGCTCTCTCAAAAAATGCGCTGTTTTTATATATTGTTCTCGCCGGTGTGTTGCTTAGGCTTTGCACATTGAGCGCAAGGGCGATAGCTCGCGTGTTAAAGCCTGTTTTTGCGGCGTGTGCGTTTTCGGTGCTGATACTTTTGCCGAGCGTGTTCTTGGGCTCGCCGAGAACACTTGTCAATGTTACATTAAAGGTGTTTATAAGCGTCTCTCTTATGGGAATTTTGTCTTGCACACAGCGCTGGGGCAGGATAATCGGCTCACTTAAAAAGTACCATATTCCCGATATATTTATTTTCACCTTGGACACGGCGATAAGGTTTATCGTCATATTGGGTGATGAGGCGCTGTCAATGCTCGGCGCGCTGAAAATAAGGTCTATCGGTAAGAACAGAGCAAAATCTAACAGTATGACCGGAGTTATCGGAGTACTGTTTTTAAAGTCACAGAGGTTTTCACAGCAGATGAGTATGGCTATGGAGTGCAGAGGGTTTAGCGGCTCGTATGGTGCCGGTAATAAGCACAGAGTGTCAAAATACGATTTATTGGGTGCAGTTATGCTTTGTGCCGCTATCGGAGTTTTTATATATTCGGAGACAGTGATATGAAAATTGAGTTTAAAAATGTATCTTTTAGCTACGAGCAGGGGATAAATGCGCTTGAAAACCTTTGCTTTTGCGTGGAGCAGGGTGAATGTGCGGCGCTTGTCGGTGACAACGGATGCGGAAAATCAACCGCGCTTAAAATTCTAAACGGACTGATTGTTCCCGACAGCGGCACATATACCTTTGATGGGGAGATAATTGATAAAGCGTATTTGAAGAAC
>CALYOC010000077.1 GCA_945227095.1 uncultured Clostridia bacterium | reverse complement strand
ACATCACCGGGAGCGGGACACTCACGGCGCACATTTTCCTGCGGCGCGGCACCGCCATCTGCACCGATTTAAAGGCGCTTTGCTTCATATAACGGTTTATAGAGCTCATCTACCTGACCGGTTGCAAGTCCGATTTGGTTTCCGTAGGACGAGTAGCCTGCCGCCGCGGTAGTGACCAATTTACGCTGAGGAAGCTTTCCCTCAATGGTATCCTTGACGGGTACGAGCGGGTCGGAGGCTCCGGTTACACGCATCGCCGCATATACATACGCTCTGCCCGAAAGCGGGTCACGGATAGCTCCGCCGATACAGGTCGCCGCTCCGCCGAATGGCTCAATTTCCGTGGGGTGATTGTGTGTTTCATTTTTGAATAAGAGCAGCCACTTCTGCTTTTCACCCTCTACATCTACTTCTATTTTTACGGTACAGGCATTTATCTCCTCGGATTCGTCGAGTTTATCAAGCAAACCGCGCTTTTTGAGAAGTTTTGCGCCGATTGTACCGATATCCATTAAGTTTACAGGCTTTTTTCTGCCGATTTCATCTCTCGCGCTCAAGTATTCCTCATACGCGCTTTGAATCAGCTCGTCCTCAAATTTGACACTGTCGATAGTCGTCAAAAATGTTGTGTGACGGCAATGGTCCGACCAATATGTATCAATCATTTTTATCTCGGTAATTGTCGGGTCCCTTTTTTCGCTGATGAAATAGTCTTGACAGAATTTAATATCGTCATTATCCATAGCAAGTCCCTGCTCGCGAACAAATTGAGCAAGTCCGCTTTCATCAAGGCTATTAAAGCCCTCAAGCACCTTAACCTCGGTGGGAATGTCAATTTTCTGCTCCAAGGTTTCAACTCTGTCAAGGCTCGCAACACGGCTTTCAACAGGGTTGATAACATATTTTTTAATCTGCTCAATATCATCTTGACTGATTTCTCCGTACAAGGCATAAACCTTCGCCGTTTTTACCAAGGGCTTGTCCTGTCTTGAAATCAAGGCGATACACTGCGCCGCAGAATCCGCTCTCTGGTCGAACTGTCCCGGAAGATATTCAACTGCAAATACCTCGTCGGCGCTCTCAACCGGCAGATGTTCATACACATTGTCAAGCTGAGGCTCGCTGAAAACTCTTTTTACAGCCGTTTCAAACAGCTCCCGACTGATATTTTCAACATCATATCGGTTGAAAATCCTGACCTTTTCAAGCCCTTTAATCTGCAAAAGTGTGCGTGCGTCACCGAGCAAATTTAAAGCTTCGTTTTGAAGTCCGTCTTTCTTTTCTACATAAACTCTGTAAACCATTTAGTTTCTCCTGTGCTAATTTATATATCCGCGCTTAACGCTCTCTTTCCAATATCCGTCCGCATATATTCATTGTCGAATTTTACCTTATCCGCCGCCGAATAAGCCTTTTTAACCGCACCTTCCAAGGTGTCTGCAACGGCAGTTACGCCGAGCACTCTGCCGCCGTTTGTGAGAAGCTTTCCTCCCTCATTTTTCGCGCCTGCGAAGTACAAAAGCGCGTCCTGCGGAAAATCGGCGCTGACGGTTATTTCATATCCCTTTTCATATTTTTTCGGGTAACCGGACGAAGCCTTTACAACACAGCAGGCACATTCGTCCGAAAACTCGACGGATACTTCGGATAATGTTGAACTTTGTACCGCCATCATAATATCAAGCAAATCTGATTTTAACAGCGGCAATACGACCTGTGTTTCAGGGTCGCCGAAACGGCAGTTATATTCAATTCCCTTCGGTCCGTTTTTAGTTAGCCTAAGCCCTAAATACAGACACCCTATAAATGGTCTGCCCTCTTTATTCATAGCGGATACGGTGGGAAGGAAAATCTTTTCCATACACTCATTTGCCACATCAGCTGTGTAGTACGGATTAGGAGCGACTGTACCCATACCGCCGGTATTAGAGCCTTTATCGCCGTCCAATGCCCTTTTATGGTCCATAGATGAAACCATCGGAACTACGGTTTTTCCGTCCGTAAAGGAAAGCACGGAAACCTCCGGCCCCTCCAAAAACTCCTCAATGACAATGCTGTTTCCGCTCTCACCGAAAACCTTGTCGTTCATAACGGAGTCAACCGCGTCAAACGCCTGCTTTTTATCCTCTGCAATTATTACTCCTTTTCCGAGAGCCAATCCGTCAGCTTTAATAACTATCGGATAATCGGATTTTTCAAGATACTCCTTTGCCTTTTCAGGACTGTCAAAAACCTCGTACCGAGCAGTGGGAATAGAATATTTTTTCATCAGGTTTTTTGAAAAAACCTTGCTCGACTCGATAATCGCGGCGGATTTAGTGGGACCAAAGGACGGAATACCCGCCTTTTCAAGCTCATCTACCGCACCCATTGCAAGCGGGTCATCGGGAGCAACAACCGCAAAGTCAATCTCGTTTGACCTTGCGAACTCGACAATTTTTTCTATATCGGTCGCCGCAATCGGAACACACTGTGCGTCCGAGCCGTAGCCGCCGTTGCCCGGAAGTGCATATATCTTTTTCACCTTGCTGTTTTCTTTAATCTTTTTAATTATGGCGTGTTCTCTGCCGCCGCCGCCGACAACTAAAATATTCATAAACTACTCCTTTAAAAGATGGGATTTTATTTCAAAACAGAATTATTATCAATGGAGGAATAATCTCATTCCCGTAAACGCCATGGCTATTGAATACTTATCGCAGGTTTCGATAACCTGGCTGTCGCGAATGGAGCCTCCCGGTTCGGCGATATAAGAAACACCGCTCCTTCTCGCTCTCTCGATATTATCTCCAAAGGGGAAGAACGCGTCGGAGCCGAGGCAAACACCCTCAATGGAGTCGAGGTACTCCCTCTTTTCAGCCGCTGTGAGCGGCTCCGGGCGAGTTGTAAAGAAATCGCGCCAAACATCATCTCCCAATACATCCTCGGGAGTGTCCGAAATATAGACATCAATGGCATTGTCCTTTTCAGGTCTGCCCAGTCCCTCTTTAAACGGGAGCGAAAGAACCTTGTCATGCTGTCTGAGGTGCCAGATGTCCGCCTTATTGCCTGCAAGGCGGGTACAATGTATTCTCGACTGCTGACCTGCGCCCACGCCGATAGCCTGTCCGTCCTTAACATAGCAGACGGAATTTGACTGCGTATATTTTAAGGTGATAAGCGCAATTATCAAATCCCTTTTAGCCTCATCGGGAATATTTTTATTGGCGGTGACGACATTTTCAAAGCTGTTCATATCAACCTTATAGTCATTCCTGCCCTGCTCAAAGGTAACACCGAACACCTGCTTTTTCTCAACAGGCGCAGGAACATAGTTTTCATCAATCTTTACTATATTGTAATTACCCTTGCGCTTGCTCTTTAAAATTTCAAGCGCCTCCGGCTCATATCCCGGAGCGATTATTCCGTCGGATACCTCTCTTTTTATAAGCTTTGCTGTTGTGACATCGCACACATCGCTCAAAGCAATCCAATCGCCGAAAGAGGACATTCTGTCAGTACCCCTGGCTCTTGCATAGGCGCAGGCGAGCGGTGACTCGTCCAAGCCCTCAATGTCATCGACAAAACACGCTTTTTTCAGCTTTTCGCTCATAACTGTTCCGACTGCCGCGCTTGTCGGACTGACATGCTTAAACGATGTCGCGCACGGCAATCCCGTAGCCTGCTTTATTTCTCTGACAAGCTGCCAGGAATTAAACGCATCAAGAAAATTTATATATCCCGGCTTGCCGGATAAAATTTCTATCGGTAAATCCTCGCCGTTTTCCATAAAAATTTTAGACGGCTTTTGGTTGGGATTACAACCGTATTTCAATTCAAATTCCTTCATATTTACCCCCATAATTTAAACGCTCAAATCAGCTTCGATTTCTCCCAAGTAATATTTATCCAAAATCGGCTTAATAATTTCCTCATTAAACTCCTCAACCTGTGACGGACATCTGCCGATATACAAGGAAGGATTGAGCTGCTGCTTAATCTCCTCCATACTCAGCGGGAAATCGTCATCAGCGGCGATTTTTTCAACGAGGTCATTTTTCTCTCCCTCTAACTTAACACGCGCGGTGGCGGCGTGGGAATACTCGCGAATTTTTTCGTGAAGTTCCTGCCTGTTTCCGCCCCTCTTAACGCTCTCCATAAGGATATTTTCAGTTGCCATATACGGAAGTTTTTCCATAACGCGGCGTTCAATCACCTTGTCATATACGACAAGTCCGTTTGTGACATTTATATAAATATTGAGAATGGCATCGACCGCCAAAAATGCCTCCGCTACCGAAATACGCTTATTGGCAGAGTCGTCCAAGGTTCTCTCAAACCATTGAGTCGATGAGGTGAGCGCAGGATTGAGAGAGTCAACTATAACATATCTTGCAAGCGCGCAAATTCTCTCACTTCTCATAGGATTGCGCTTGTACGGCATAGCCGAAGAACCGATTTGAGTGCTTTCAAACGGCTCCTCCATTTCTTCAAAGGATTGCAAAATTCTCATATCATTTGCGAATTTGTAAGCACTCTGTGCGATTCCCGAAAGGGCTCCGAGGAAATATGCGTCGGTCTTCCTCGAATATGTCTGACCGGAAACGGCTACACAACCGCCAAAGCCCATATCCTTTGCGATAAGCGCTTCCAGGTCATTTACCTTCTTCTCGTCCTCATCAAAATGCTCAATAAAGCTAGC
>CALYOC010000076.1 GCA_945227095.1 uncultured Clostridia bacterium | reverse complement strand
GGAGTGAATTGCCAATTTTTCCTTTGGACAGGGGGAATTTTTGGCTTCGCAGCTGAAAATGAGTTGTGTATATCAACCAATAGCAAACGGCGGCATTCTTTGCCCACCGAGCATTGTAGAGGGAATTGTTGACAGAGAGGGTAAACTGACCTCGGAACAATCGAAATCAGCCCCGAAGCGTGTTTTAAGCGAGAATACAAGTGCGAAGATAATGGAGTTTTTATCATACACGGTAACTGACGGGACAGGAAAGAGCGCACAGCCGTACAATGTTACTGCCGCAGGTAAAACCGCTACTGCGCAGACCGGCATATATTTTGAAAATTCGGCAGAAAAGCTCAATTCGTGGTTTATCGGAGTAATACCTGCAAGCAATCCCAAATATGTGATAAGCGTGATGAAGGAAAACGGCAAATCCGGTTCGCTCGACTGCGCTCCCGTCTTTAAGAAGATAAGCGAGGAGATAGTAAAAGAGGGAAAATTATAATTTCTTTATCTATCACAAAAGCTCGTCATTTGACGAGCTTTTAATTATTTATGATTCTTTATTCTGTTTAATGCGTTCTTTTCGAGTCTGCTCACTTGTGCTTGCGATATTCCGATTTCCTCGGCAACCTCCATTTGGGTTTTTCCCTTCATAAACCTTAAATTGAGTATTCTTTTTTCGCGGTTATTTAATTTTTTGATTTCATCTTTTAAAAGTATTTCGTCAATCCAGTTTTCATCAGAATTTTTATCTCCTATCTGGTCCATTACATATATTGTGTCATTTCCGTCGGAGTACACGGGCTCGTAAAGCGAAACAGGGTCAACTATTGATTCGAGCGCTATTACGACATTTTCCTTCGGAAGTCCGAGTTCTTTTGCAATTTCCTCGACTGCGGGCTCTCTTTGAGTCTGGTTTATCAGTCGTTCCTTTACCTGCATTGCCTTGTATGCCGTATCTTTAATACTTCTGCTGACGCGAATTGAATTGTTATCTCGCAGGTATCTTCGAATTTCTCCGATTATCATAGGCACCGCATATGTTGAAAATCTGACTCCGTGCTCGGTATCAAAGTTATCAATAGCTTTTATCAACCCAATACAACCGATTTGAAACAGGTCATCCATTATCTCGCCTCTGCCGGTGAATCTTTGTATAACGCTGAGAACGAGTCGTAAATTGCCCTCAATGAGCTTGTCGCGAGCCGACTTGTCACCGGCTCTGATTTTTTTGAGAAGTTCAATTTTTTCGCTTTCCTTTAGCGTTTTTAGGTCGTTTGTATTTATACCGCATATTTCAACTTTACTGTACTGCATTTAATCATCCTTTTTGAAAATATGTAAAGGACTTTGCAGTTTCTTTCACTTATATTATGAACAGTGAAAATAAGTTTTATAAAATTTTTTGCTGATTAAACAGAATTTGTTTATGAATTATTTATCGCTTTTGGGAATATATTTTTTTAGGAGATGATTTATATGATTTGCAGTATAGCGCAATTACAGGAAAAGCCGGTAATTGATAAGACAACCGGTTGTAAACTCGGCTTTGTGTGTGATGTTGAGATTGATACTAAAAATGCCGTTTTATGTGCAATAATTGTTGTAGGTAAGCGAAAAACAAGTTCGTTTTTTGCTAAAAACGTAAAATTCAGAATTGAGTGGAACGATATTGAGCTCATAGGCAGGGATACAATTATTATCAAGGGTTGTCATAATTATAATAATGTCGATAATTCACCGTCGATATTCGACAAATTATGGAGTTAAAAGCTCATTAATTGTCACTGATTTGTCTATTATATAAAAATAAGAAATAATACTTGAAATGTTGAGTATTTTGTGTTATACTTTTCGAGCAAAACGCACGCAGAATGATTGCTTGCTCGGTGCATTTGTCAGCAGGCAAAGCGATTTCTGCGGTGGAAAAACCAAGGAGGAAATTAAATTATGGCAGTAGTATCAATGAAACAACTACTCGAAGCAGGTGTTCACTTCGGACACCAAACAAGAAGATGGAACCCCAAGATGTCGGAGTACATCTTCACGGAGAGAAATGGTATTTATATCATTGACCTTCAAAAGACTGTTAAAAAACTCGACGAGGCTTATATGTTTGTCAGAGATTTAGCAGCAGACGGCGGAGAAATTCTCTTTGTCGGAACTAAAAAGCAAGCACAGGATTCTATTAAGGAAGAGGCAACTCGTTGCGGAATGCCTTATGTAAACGCTCGTTGGCTCGGCGGTATGCTCACCAACTTTAAGACAATTCGTCGGCGCCGAGGTCGCTTGGCTGAACTCAAACAAATCGAAGCGGACGGAACATTTGATATGCTTCCGAAAAAAGAGGTTATCAAACTCAACCTTCAAATCGAAAAGCTCGAAAAATTCTTGGGCGGAATCACTGAAATGAAGAAGGTTCCCTCAGCTTTGTTTATTGCTGACCCCAAGAAAGAAAGCATCGCTGTAAGCGAAGCTAAAAAACTTCACATTCCGATTGTCGCTATTGTCGATACTAACTGTGACCCCGACGAAATCGACTATGTAATTCCGGGTAACGATGACGCTATCCGCGCCGTTAAGCTTCTTGCAGGCGCTGTTGCCGATGCAGTAATCGAAGGCAGACAGGGCAACGACGCTCAACAGGAAGAAGCCGCTGAAGGCGAGGCAGTTGAGGTTAAGGAAGAAGTTGCTTCCGAGGAAACAGCACAGGCAGAATAATTATTTAGATTTAGGAGGATTAAAATGGCTATTACAGCACAAGATGTCAAGGCGCTTCGTGAAAAGACAGGCGTTGGTATGATGGAGTGCAAAAAGGCACTTACGGAGTCCAACGGCGATATGGAAAAAGCCATTGACTATTTAAGAGAAAAAGGACTTTCCGCTTCAGAGAAAAAATCTACACGCATTGCTGCAGAGGGAGTTGTCCTTTCATATTATGACAGCGACAGGAAAAAGGGTGTTATCGTTGAAGTAAACAGCGAGACAGACTTTGTTGCTAAAAACGAAAAATTCCAAAACTTTGTTAAAAATATTGCAAAGACAATCATTGAGAAGAATGTTTCGGATGTTGAAGCTCTTTCTTCCACTACAATGGTTGATTCCGACCAAACCGTAGAAGAGGTTAGACAGGGCCTTGTACTTGCAATCGGCGAGAATATGAAAATTCGTCGTTTTGAAGTTGTTGACGGTCCTGCTGCAACTTATGTTCACGGCGGCGGAATGGTTGGTGTTATGGTTACCTTCGCGGCTGATGACGCAATTGCTGCAACAGCAGACTTTGACGCCATGGGTAAGGATGTTGCAATGCAGGTTGCGGCTATGAATCCCGGCTATCTTAATGAGGAAGCTGTTCCCGCAGAGGTTATCGAGCACGAAAAAGGTATTCTTATCGCTCAGATGAAAGAAGACCCCAAAATGGCTAACAAGCCCGAGCAGGTTCTTGAAAAAATCGTCAGCGGTAAGATTGGCAAGTTTTATAAGGAAAACTGCCTTGTTGACCAGCAGTTCGTTAAGGATTCTTCGCTTTCTGTTTCCAAGTATGTTGAGCAAACTGCTAAAAAGCTCGGCGGCGACATCAAGGTTACCGGATTTATCAGATACGAAAGAGGAGAAGGCCTTGAAAAGAGAAATGACAATTTCGCAGAAGAAATTGCAAGTCTCGTAAACGGCTAAGCTAATAAAATACTAATCTATTATGGCTCCCTTGTGTAAAGGGAGCCGTTTTTTTATACAAAAAAAGTTATTGTAAAATTTTTATCGGTCGGACAATTTTAAACATCTTTGTACAGTTTAAATCAAATTCTTAATATTAAATTTTTTTATAGCTACGCTGATAACACAATTTGATATATGAATTTATTTATATCTAAAAACCGGGCCGCCTAATTTTTATGCCTTTTAATAAGTTTTTTTACTAATTTAGAGATTAAGTATTTACTTATATTAAAAATTTTAGTAAAATAAACTTAAATAGATATAGATTTATTTACGGAGGATAACTATGAGTTTGAAGTACAAACGCATTTTGTTAAAAATCAGCGGTGAGGTACTTGCCGGTGAAAAGGGCTTTGGATTGGATAATGACACTATCGTTAAAATTTGTTCTTCAATAAAAAATGTTTACGATTTGGGAGTACAGATTGGTGTTGTAGTCGGCGGCTGAAATTTCTGGCGAGGCAGGACAAGCGGTAGCATGGACCGAGTTAAGGCAGACCATATCGGTATGCTTGCCACGGTTATGAATTCACTTGCCCTTTCCGACGGATTTGACCAGGTCGGCGTTCCCTGCGTGGTACAAACTGCCGCAGAGATGAAAACCTTTGCCGAAACATATTATCATAACAAGGCGCTGAAACACCTTTCGGAGGGCAGAGTTGTAATTTTCGGTTGCGGAACCGGGAACCCGTTCTTCTCGACAGATACAGCCGCGGCTCTGCGAAGCGTTGAAATTAAAGCCGATATTCTTATGAAAGCTACAAATGTTGACGGTGTTTATGACAAGGACCCGAATAAGTACGAGGACGCTGTCAAATTCGACGAAATTACACCTAAGGAAATTCTTGAAAACGGATTAAAGGTTATGGATAGTACCGCTGCTGCTATTTGTAACGATAATCATATGCCCATATTGGTATTTAATCTCGAAAATCCGAATAATATCTGTCTCTTATACACATCTGACGCTGCCGACGATCTTACGCGTGTA
>CALYOC010000075.1 GCA_945227095.1 uncultured Clostridia bacterium | reverse complement strand
ATAAATAAAAAAGCAGATGAAAAACATCTGCTTTTTTCTATGGTTGCGGAGGCTGGACTTGAACCAACGACCTTCGGGTTATGAGCCCGACGAGCTACCAACTGCTCCACTCCGCGATATATATTGCTCAAATATATTATCACAATAGAGTTTTACTGTCAATACTTTTGTGAGAAAAAATTATTTGTAGCTTTTGAGCCTTCATTTTCTTGACAACTATATAGAAATAATATAAAATAAATTTTTAGTGAATTTCGTTTTATTTTTTCTTTAAAATTCACATTTTTGTCACAAATATTACTTTTCGATATGATAGAATATTTGATGTAAAATTATAAGAAAGTTGGCTTATTTATGAAAGACAGCAACGAAAACAAGGATAACCTTATCCCTAACGAACAACAGGATATTACCGATGTTGCCGAACAGGCGGCAGAAAAAGAGAAAATAGAAATCTCCGAATATGTTTGTGATTGTCCTTCCTGCTCAACAAAAATCTACTTTGAAAAAGAGGATTTGAGCGAGAATGACACACTTAACTGTCCGCATTGCTTGAATGAGATTGAAATCAACACATCAATGCTGGATAAGTTTAAAAACGAATCGGAGAACGGCGAGGAGAAGCCTGCGAATTATGTTGTGGATTGTCCTTCATGTAATGCCATTGTGTATTTTGAACAAGAGGATTTGGACGAGAACGGCAAGCTGATATGTCCTGCCTGCTCGGACGAAATAACCGTTGAAACCGATATTCTCGACGCGTACAGGGTTGTAGATGACGCTAAAAGGATGAAAAAGAAGAAAAAGGTTCTGAAAATACTCAGCGCTGTCGGCGGATTTGTCGTCGGTGCAGCCGTTATCGTAGGTATCCTTTTTGCGGTTGGAGTGAACAGTGTTGTCAAATGCGGCAAGGTGAATGTCAGTAAGGCGATGTACGATTGCGCCTACTATTACGGAGTGCTGTCCAATGAAAGCTCCGTGTCGTATTATTCCTACTATGGCTTTGATGCCGCGAAAAAGCCCTCTGCACAGAAGTTTACAGCGCAGACCGAAGCGAAATATGAAACATGGGGAGATTACTTCGAGGATATGACGAAGGATTCTCTTGCCACATATATCGCAATGAGCAATAAAGCCGAGCAGGAAGGATATAAGCTTGAGGAGAGCGACAAGCAGACAATCAAATCAAAAATTGATTCGTATAAGACAAGCGCTCAAAACGCCGATCAGTCCTTCAAGGCGTATATGAAGGAGAATTTCGGTTGCGCAATAAGTGAAAAAACGCTAAACAGTTACATTGAAATGGTTACTGTTTGTCAAAATTATTACAGGGATAATTTCGACGCGATTGTCGTATCCGATGATGAGATTGAAAATGAGTACAAGCAAAATCCAAATGATTATGACTATGTAGATTTTTATTACGGCTATATTGAAATTAACGATAAAAACTCGGAAAAAACAGCGCTGGCGCAGGCAAAGGATATCTGCTCTTCAAAAAATGCAGATGAATTTACCAAAAAGGCGGAGAAATACTCCGCAACTACTTCGGAGATAAACGGATTGGAAAACAACTATTCCGTTTCAACTTTGAAAAACTATATAGACAAAAAGACGGTAGATTTCCTTGCGGACAAGAACACTGCCGTGAATGATACTTTTTATATCAAATCCTCGCAGTCCTCGAGCAATGATTTCGTTGAATTTGTAATGCTCTCCAAGAAGCGATACAGGGATACAAGCAAGGGAGAGGACGGCACCGTGGCATGGAAGTCAACTGTTAAACAGTCACTCACTGCTAAAAAAATGAGTGAAGAAATTGAGAAAATTAAAGAGGGATATCCTTTAAAATCCGGTATAGGAATGCTTCTTTGCAATTATTAAGAATACGAAGCGAAAGGCGGAAAAACAATGAGTAAAAAAATCAGCGATGAAGAAAGATTGAGATTAGAGCGAAAAAAGCGCATAGCTGCTGCTTCAAAGAAAAAGAACAGCTACGCTTCCCGCAACAAAGAAAAGGTTAGAAGGATAAAGAAAATCACGGGAATTACTGTCGCCGCGGCAGTTGCATTAGGTGTGGCAATATTCTTCTTATCATTTTTCGGAGTGTTTAACAGGATTTCCACCGCTTGCAGAGTAGGCGATGTCAGAATTACTACGGCGGAATACCAATGTGCATATACCTCTGTTCAAAACAGCGTTTATCAGCAGAGCGAGCAGTACGCTTCACAGTACGGACAGGGATATTATAACCAAGACACCGACTTATCCGAAAAGTGTGCCTTTGACAGCAGTGTTACATGGGCAGAGTACTTCCAGGAACAAGCCTTGCAGATGATTCAGCAGGTCGCTTTGTATAGGGATAAAGAGGGCAACGAACTGACAGACGCGCAAAAAAAGCAAATCAGCAAGCAGTTTGACGATTTGGCGTCCGCCGCAAAGGAAAATGACCATTCCTTGGGCGCGTATATCAGAGTGGCATACGGAACAGGCGTAAATAAGAGTGTTCTGCGTAAGTGGAGGCAAGATGTCTACAGAGCCACTAATGCTCAGGAGTATATGAAAAAAGAGTACAAAAACAGCCTCACATCCGAGCAGATTAAGAAAAATTACGAGGATAATTCTTCTTCATATAACAAGGCTGAAGCTCTGTACTATGTCGTTTCGGCAGAGCCTTCGGAAAAGACATCTACCGCGCTTTCCAAAGCAAATAGCAACAAAGAGAAGGACAAGCTTATCGCTTCCGCCAAAAATGAGGCAAAGAAAGACGCCGCCTCGCTTTATAATAAGATTAAATCAAATCCGGATAAATTTGTAAGCATTGTTTCCGACGATTACAAAAAACATCAGATTTCCGAAGGAACCAAGGAAGCCGATGTTAATGAGCTCGCAGCTTCCGATATAACTCTTTCCGGTTCCTTAAGCGATGTTTCGCAGTACCCGGAGGTTATGACAAAATGGGTGTTTGATTCATCGAGAAAAGCAGGAGATTTGACGGTTAAATGGAATGCAGATTACAGCAATAATTCCTTTTCATATATTATTATTTATGAGAAGAAAGCGCCCTCACCCGTTAAAACGGTAAGCGTACGCCATATCCTTGTAAAGCCCGAAGGGCTTGATGATAACAACGCCACGGACGATACTTGGAAGGACGCAAAGGTTAAGGCTGAAAAGCTTCTCAAGGAATTTAAAGCCTCTGCTTCAGAAGATAACTTTGCTCAGCTTGCGAATGCAAACACCGATGATCCCGGTTCAAGTACAACCGGCGGTCTGTACGAAAATATCACTCCCGGTGAAATGGTTAAGGAGTTTGACGCTTGGTGCTTTGACAAGTCGAGAAAAGCGGGGGATACAGGTATTGTTAAAACAGAATACGGCTATCACATTATGTACTTTATAAGCAATGATGGCTACAACTGGCAGTCTGTCGGTGCAGATGATATGGCTCAGACATATATGAACACCGAAACTGAAAAGCTTTACAATGCAAATCCTGTAAAAGGAAAGTATTGTATGAGATGGGCTCCCTGTTACAGTGATTACAAAGATGCGCTGAAAAAGGTAGCCAAGGAAGCTCAAACAACCACAACCGAGTCTAAATGAGATGCCGGTTGAACCGGTCAGTTTAATTCGACAGGAGTATTTATGCGTATAGGTCACGGATATGATGTTCACCGCTTAGTTGAGGGCAGGAAACTGATTCTCGGCGGCGTGGATATACCTTATGAAAAGGGATTGCTCGGTCATTCGGACGCAGATGTCCTTTTGCACGCGGTATCGGACGCCTTGTTAGGTGCTTGCGCTTTGGGTGATATTGGAAAGCATTTTCCCGATACGGACGAAAGGTATAAGGGCGCCGACAGTATGAAGCTTTTGCGGGAGTGCGTCGAGCTCATTTCTTCAAAGGGTTATAAGGTTGTCAATATCGATGCAACGGTTATCGCACAGATGCCGAAAATCGGACCTTATATTCAAGCTATGGTTACAAACATTTCCGAATGCTGTAAGATTGATTCGGAGTGTGTGAATGTCAAAGCAACCACCGAAGAAAAATTGGGATTCACCGGCGCCGGTGAGGGTATCAGCGCTCACGCCGTTTGCTTAATTGAGCGATAGTTTGATTCATATTATATGCTAAAAGCACTATATCATTTTCACACCGAGTGTGCGTGAGCACACTCGGTGTCATTTTATACCTTAAAACCGTCTTAAAAGCCGTATTTCGGGTGTGAACGCAGATATGACTCATTTTTATTACCAAATGTGTTCGGGAGCATATAATCTTGTTGTCCAACCGGCTCATATCGGCATAGTATAATTTGAAAAGATTTATTGTATATCGGAAAATGAATACTTTAAATCTTATCTGTATTTAGGAAAAATACGGCTGAAAATGCCACGGTTTTCTAAATAAATCGAGAAGAAATGAGGTGATATTTTGAGCGAAGTACAGGTTAAAGTGAGCTCGGTTACCAATGCTATGAGAGGGAAGAATATTTTGAACGCAAATTCGATTGCGGCTTACTATAAACGAACGGCAAGACCGAGCGCGAATGAGGGCTGCGGTTACAGTATTTATATAAAATCACAGGATAAGGACAGAGCGCTCAAAATCTTAAGTGATTCCGGAATAAGGATAATCGGAGTTGAAATGCAGTGATATACCTTGACAATGCGGCAACATCTTATCCAAAGCCAAATTGTGTTGTTCGCGCAATTGAAAATGCCCTGATTACTTACGTTGCAATTCCCGGCAGAGCTGG
>CALYOC010000074.1 GCA_945227095.1 uncultured Clostridia bacterium | reverse complement strand
TACGCCGTAATATCAAATTTTCGGCATATTGTGTTCAACTCTCCTCACCTTAAGACAATTAGTTTTTAATATCTTATATATATGAGATATAAATATACTTAATTACATCTTAACAGTGTCTGCGGCACTTGACGCAAAATAAAAACCTATCGGTCAGACAACACCTATCAAGGGGGTATATATAATGTTAGAAAAAGAAGGCAAAATACGAATCCCGGCAGGATGCGCCATTTCCGGAATCATCAACACCAAGGGTGAAAACATCAACGGTTCCGAAATTGTCAAATCAATCGCCACTATGCACGACCGTTCAAACGGCTTGGGCGGTGGATTCGCAGGATATGGAATTTACCCGCAGTACAAGGATTACTACGCTTTACACATATTCTACGATGACAGCATTGCAAGGGAAAAATGCGAAAAGTTTATTGACATTCACTTTGATGTTATAAACCTTTCCAAAATTCCGGTTAAAAAAGTTCCGAGTATTACCGACGAGCCGCTCATTTGGCGTTACTTTGTTCAACCTCAAACGAACAAGCTAAAGGACAGCCAGCTCGACGAACAGGAATATGTCGTCCGCTCGGTAGTAAATATCAACACTAATCTTGACGGCTGCTATGTATTTTCCTGCGGAAAAAATATGGGTGTATTCAAGGCCGTAGGCTACCCGGAGGACGTCGGTGAATACTACCGTTTAGACGAATACGAGGGCTACTGCTGGACGGCGCACGGAAGATACCCGACAAACACACCCGGCTGGTGGGGCGGTGCTCACCCGTTTGCTATGCTCGATTACTCAATCGTACATAACGGAGAGATTTCGTCATATGATGCCAACAGAAGATTTATAGAGATGTTCGGATATGCCTGCACCCTGCTGACTGACACGGAGGTTATCACATATATGATAGATTACCTGCACAGGAAGCAAGGGCTGACATTGGAGGAGATGAGCAATGTTATTGCGGCGCCCTTCTGGTCAACAATAGAAGAGCAATTCGAGCCCGAGAAGGCAAAGCGAATGAAGTATTTAAGAAATATGTTCTCGAGTATGCTTATAACAGGTCCGTTTTCAATAATCTTAGGCTTCAACGGCGGACTTATGGCATTGAATGACAGGCTTAAGCTCCGCTCAATGGTGGTAGGAGAGACTTCGGACAGAGTTTACATCGCCAGCGAGGAAAGCGCAATAAGGGTTATCGAGCCCGAATTGGATAAGCTCTGGGCTCCGAAAGGCGGAGTACCCGTTATTGTTACATTGGATGGAGGGTTGAAATATGGGTATTGATTTGTTTTACCCCGAATATGAAATAGTCAGAGACCAAAACAGATGTATAGCCTGTCGCGTTTGCGAAAGACAATGCGCCAATGAGGTTCACCATTATGATAACGATTTGAACTTAATGGTTTCCGATACATCAAAATGTGTTGCCTGCCACCGCTGCGTCAGCCTTTGCCCGACAAGGGCCTTAAAGGTTGTAAAATCCGACAACACTTTCAGGGAAAATAAAAACTGGACTCACGATAAAATTACGGAAATTTTCAAGCAGGCTCAAACGGGCGGCGTTTTGCTCGCTTCAATGGGAAATCCCCAGGACTTCCCTATCTACTGGGATAAAATCCTTATAAACGCTTCACAGGTTACAAACCCGTCCATCGACCCGCTCAGAGAGCCTATGGAAACAAAGGTTTTTTTGGGCAAAAAACCTGACAAGGTTGAAAGAGACGAAAACGGACAGCTCGTTGACAATCTCCCGCCGCAGCTGGAATTGTCAATTCCGATAATGTTCTCCGCTATGAGCTACGGCTCAATCAGCTACAACGCCCACGAAAGCCTTGCAAGAGCCGCAACCGCGCTCGGTACATACTATAACACCGGTGAAGGCGGACTTCACGAGGACTTTTACAAATATGGTCCAAACACAATAGTACAGGTTGCTTCAGGTAGATTCGGCGTATATAAAGACTACCTCGAAACAGGCGCAGCTATTGAGATTAAAATGGGACAAGGTGCAAAGCCGGGTATAGGCGGACACTTGCCCGGTGAAAAAATTGTCGGTGATATCTCCAAAACAAGAATGATTCCCGAAGGAACAGACGCAATATCCCCTGCTCCGCACCACGACATTTACTCAATTGAGGACTTGCATCAGCTCGTTCACTCCTTAAAGGAGGCGACAGAATACAAAAAGCCCGTCATAGTCAAGATTGCCGCCGTTCACAATGTCGCGGCAATAGCCAGCGGCGTTGCCCGCAGCGGTGCGGACATTATCGCCATTGACGGCTTCCGAGGCGGAACCGGCGCAGCTCCCACGAGGACAAGAGATAATGTCGGTATTCCGATTGAACTCGCTCTTGCCGCTGTTGACAAGAGATTGCGTGACGAAGGTATAAGAAATCATGTTTCAATCGTTGTCGGCGGCTCAATCAGGTGCAGCTCCGACGTTGTCAAGGCAATCGCACTCGGTGCAGACGCGGTATATATCGCCACAAGCGCTCTTGTAGCTCTCGGTTGTCACCTTTGCCGAACCTGCGGAACGGGCAAATGTAACTGGGGTATCGCTACCCAAAAGCCCGAGCTTGTCAAAAGGCTCAATCCCGACATTGGCTGTGAACACCTGGTAAACCTTTTGACCGCTTGGAACCGCGAAATCAAAGAGATTATGGGCGGTATGGGCATTAACTCAATTGAGGCTCTCAAGGGCAACCGGCTTATGCTCAGGGGTATCGGTTTAAACGAAAAAGAGCTTGAAATTTTAGGCATCAAGCATGCGGGAGAATAAGATATGAAAAGAGTTTTTGTTAACGAGAAATGGTGTTTGGGATGCCATCTTTGCGAATATAACTGTGCCTTTGCCAATTCCGGTGTTGACGATATGGTTAAGGCACTCAAAGGTAAACAAATCAATCCCAGAATACAGGTTGAGGGTGACAACAACATCAATTTTGCCGTTTCCTGCCGCCACTGTGCTGAACCTCTGTGCGTTAAAGGCTGTATCACAGGCGCACTGAGCGTTAAGGACGGCGTAATCAACCTCGACAGCGAGAAGTGCGTCGGCTGCTTCACCTGCGTAGTAAGTTGTCCGTACGGCGCGATTATGCCCGGGGATAACGGCAAGGTTGCTCAAAAGTGCGAGCTTTGCTTAAACAACTCCTGCGGTGAGCCGGCTTGTGTAACAGGCTGTCCTAACAATGCTATCGTTTACGAGGAAAGGGGTTAAAATATGTCTGAATATGTTATTATAGGTAATTCCGCGGCTGCGATAGGCACTGTGGAAGGTATAAGACGCAAGGACAAAGACGGCGAAATCGTACTGATATCCAATGAACCGCATTTCACTTACTCCCGTCCTCTCATATCATACCTGCTTTGGGGCAAAACCGATTTGCAGAGAATGAAATACAGGTCCGACGACTTTTACGATAAAAACAAAGTCACCGCTCTTTTGGGCGAAACCGTTGTCAAGATAGATAAAAACGAAAAAACGGTGAAAACTCAAAGCGGCAAGGTTATCAATTACAACAAACTTATGGTAGCAACGGGTTCAAGGCCCTTTGTTCCACCAATGAAAGGTCTCGAAAAGGTTAAAAACAAATTCAGTTTCATGACTCTCGACGACGCCTTGTCATTGGAAAAAGCCATTGACAAATCAAGCAGAGTGTTGATAATCGGAGCCGGACTCATAGGATTAAAATGTGCAGAGGGTATATTCGATAAAGTCGCTTCAATCTCCGTTGTGGACTTGGCAGACAGGATACTACCCTCCATACTTGACGAAAACGCAAGTGGCATAATGCAGGAATACCTTGAGAAAAAAGGTATTACCTTCTATCTCAACAACTCCGCAAAAGAGTTTGAAGAATCGAGCGCGGTTCTCAACGATTCCACAAAGATAGACTTCGACATATTGGTTGTAGCAGTCGGAGTCAGACCTAATACAGAGCTTCTCAAAGAGGCGGGCGCAGAAGTTGACAGAGGCGTTATCATTGACGAAAAATGTGCAACATCATTAGACGATATATACTGCGCGGGAGATTGCTCACAGGGCTTTGATTTGACACAAAACGACAAGCGTATTCTCGCACTGCTCCCGAATGCATATATGCAAGGCAACTGCGCGGGCAAGAATATGGCAGGTGAAGCCGCCGAATACAATGTATGTATTCATATGAACGCTATGGGAATGTTCGGTTATCACATAGTCAGCGCCGGCTCATATGACGGCGAGAGCTACACTGTACGCGACGGAGAAAATTACAAGCGGTTATTCTACAAGGATAATGTCCTCAAAGGTTTTATCATAATGGGAGATATTCGCAGAGCCGGAATCTACACCGACTTGATTCGCAAGCAAACTCCCTTGAGTGAAATCGACTTTGAACTCATTAAGGAAAAGCCTCAGCTTCTCGCCTTCTCCAAGTCGGCAAGAGAGAATAAACTCGCTAAAATCGAAAGGTAGGTGCGAAATGAAAACTATTGACGCAAAAGGTATGCACTTCAAAGCCTTAAACGAAATAATTAAAAGCGCAGGCGAAGATGTAAAAATCGAAAACTGCCTGGGTCAACGATACATCGGCTGCGGACTTGACGGAATAAAGATTGATATAAACGGAATACCCGGAAACGCTCTCGGAGCTTACCTTGACGGCGCGATTATCAATGTCAACGGGAACTCACAGGACGCAACCGGAGATACAATGAACAACGGCACAATATACATTCACGGTTCCGCGGGCGACGCGCCCGGCTACGCTAGGCGCGGTGGAAAAATATTTGTCGCGGGTGCCA
>CALYOC010000073.1 GCA_945227095.1 uncultured Clostridia bacterium | reverse complement strand
GGAAACAATCTATACACAGTGATTTAAAACTACGGGTTTTTCGACTGTATATGTTTTAAGGTTTGTTTTGAGGTGTTCCAATGATTCATCATCCTATAAAACCGGTTTTTGACAGCGAATCGAGAATTCTTATTTTGGGTTCCTTTCCGTCAGTTAAATCAAGGGAACAGGGATTCTTTTACGGTCATCCGCAAAATCGTTTTTGGTCGGTGATTTCGTCGGTCTGTTCCTGTGATATACCCCGCAGTATAGAGGAAAAGAGAAATCTTCTTTTGGATAATCATATCGCCTTGTGGGATGTTATAAACTCTTGTGAAATAATCGGCTCCTCCGACAGCAGTATCAAAAATGCAGTTCCGAATAACTTAAACACTATATTGGATTCGACAAATATTAAATACATATTTACAAATGGCGCAAAGGCACATTCCCTTTACGAAAAATAATGCTAAACGTCAAGAGGGATAACGCCGGGTTGCTTGCGGTCAACATGTCCTGCAACTGCGGCTTTGAGCAGGGAAAAACTTTTTCGGGTATGGGGTCAGGCGTTGAGAGATACCGGATTATTCTGACGCTGTTTAATATATGCTAAATCTCAAAAATGATAAATATTAAAACTAAATATGCAATATCAAAATGCCCTCCTTTACAAAGGAGAGCATTTATTTTTTCACTCGACTTAATTATTACACTTGTTTAAATTTATTTTTATACGCTGAAGCGACAAATTTTTTTATTATCTTTTATTATCATATTTAATGCAGTCAGGAGTGATAAAAATGTCTTTAAATATTGAAAAAAATAAGGAGCTTACAACCGTTTACCTTAGCGGAGAAATAGACCATCATTCAGCGAAGTTTATCCGAAATGAGATTGACAGTGTGGTGACATCTCTCGCACCGCGGGAATTGGCGCTTGACTTTTCCGCCGGCACATTTATGGATTCTTCCGGGATAGGTCTTGTGATGGGCAGATATAAGCTGATAAATTCTCTGGGCGGTAAGCTATATGTAAAAAATGTTTCTCCGGGCACGGAAAAAATAATGAAGCTTGCAGGACTTGACCTGCTCGCAAAAATATCAAGTAAGGAGATGTAATATGAAACCCATAAATGAAATGAGATTGACCTTTCCGAGCCGTTCTGCGAATGAAGGTTTTGCAAGAATGGCTGTCTCGGCATTCATCGCCGCCTTGGACCCGACGGTGGACGAGCTCTCGGATATAAAAACAGCGGTGAGCGAGGCGGTCACAAACTGCGTCGTTCACGGCTATAAAGAGGGTATAGGGAAAATTTACATACACGCCGCCATATATGATGGCGGAAGGATTAGGATAAAGATAAGGGACAGAGGCTGCGGCATTCCCGACATAAAGCTCGCAAGGACGCCTCTCTATTCCTCTTTGGGCGAGGAGAGAGCGGGGCTTGGCTTTGCGGTGATGGAGAGCTTTATGGATAAGGTATATGTTCGCTCAAAGGTCGGAGTAGGCACTACGGTCACTCTGTGCAAAACCCTAAACTTAAAGGATAATTGTTAGAGCAAAAGCAAAGGGAAGAAAAGGTCAAGGAGAATTTGAATCTCGTTCACACCTGTGCCAATCGCTTCAGGGGAAAGGGTGTTGATTACGAGGACTTGTTTCAGGCCGGTTGTATCGGTCTTATCAAGAGCGTTGACGGTTTTGATGAGAGCAAGGGCTTTAAATTTTCCACATATGCCGTCCCCGTGATAATCGGTGAAATCAGGCGCGTTTTCCGCGACGGCTCAATGCTGAAGGTGGGGCGTAGCTTAAAGGATAAGGCGCGGCTTGCGCAGGCTCGCCGCCAGGAGTATATCGGAGAGCACGGCAAGGAGCCTACCGTGAGCGAGCTGGCAGACATTCTCGGTATGTCGGCAGAGGAAACGGCGCAGGTGCTCGGAGCCGTCATGCCCGTTATGAGTCTAACCTCGCAGGACGAGGGGGAGAGCAGGCAACTTGATGTACCGATTCCGTCTCCGGAGGAAGAGATAGGCGACAATATAGCCGTTGAACAGATTCTATCAACGCTGCCCGAACCCCAGAGGCAGATAATTACATTGAGATATTTCGCCAATTTTACGCAGCAGAAAACAGCTGACGCGTTGGGAATGACGCAGGTGCAGGTTTCAAGAGCGGAGAAGAAGATACTTTTAAAGCTTAGAAAGATGCTCACTTGAGTCAAATACACTTGGGAATATCATAAAGCGAAGTCCTCTCAACCGAACTGCTAAGCTGTGCAAAAACACAAAAAAGATTACGGCACCGGATTTAATTATGTGACAAACTGATTTCGTCTTTTCGGCGAAGTCAGTTTTATTTTTATTTAAAACTATGAAAATTTGCTGATAATAACGGCAATAATAATTTTAAAAACAAGCAAAAGAACAATGTTTTCGGCGGAAAAACGAAATTCACAAAACCTGCCTTGATTGTTTACAAATAGTTCATATTTTAGTGTTGACTTTTGACCGGTGATGATATAATATATTAACAGTTAGCACTCGGAGCTGTTGAGTGCTAACAATAAATGCGGAGGGCGGAGAAGTGAAGCTCAGTGACAGAAAAGAAAAAATCCTGGCTTGTGTCGTAGAGGGATATATCGCCTCCGGCGAGCCGATAGGCTCAAAATCCATCTGTGAAGAACTCAGTGTTTCCTCTGCGACCGTTCGCAATGAAATGAGCGAGCTTTGCGAGCTCGGCTATCTTGAAAAACGGCACACCTCGTCCGGCAGGATTCCCTCGGCGAAGGGTTATAGGTACTATGTTGACAACCTAATTACGCCGAATCCTCTGAGTGACGAAGAATGTATCCGCATTGAGAACGAAATTACAAAGGACGCGACTTCACCGGAGCAGGTTATCAAGAACGCGAGCAATGTCCTTGCGGAGCTCACAGGCTGTGCGACGGTGTTTACAACACCGGAAGATAAAAATGCACAGATACAAAAGGTCGAGTTAATTCCCGCAAGTAAGCGAACCGCAATCTTGGTTTTGCTGACGAGCTCGGGAATTCTCAAAAACTGCGTTTGCCGAATAGATATTGAAATTGATGAAAACCTAAAAGACAGTTTCAAAGATATTGTTGATAAATACTTTATCGGTAGTTCTGTCACCGAGATGACCCCGGAGCTTTTGGAGAGAATTATCGAGAGTCTCGGCTCGGAAAATTACGCAATTACTCCTCTGTTGTCGGCACTGTATTCATTGAGTAAGGACGCGTCGCAGAGCAAGACCGTGGTTGAAAGTCAGACAAACCTTTTGGCGTATCGGAATGAAACGGACAATATGCTGGAGCTTCTCGATTTCCTGCGAAGCAGAGAGCAGTCAAGTCAGCTTGTGGCATATCAATCCACTTCAAAGAGCGATATGTTGAGCATACTGATAGGAAGCGAAAATTATTTCAGTGAGATGTCTAATTCAAGTATGATTCTTGCAAGGTATGCCTTCGGCAACCGCGAGGTAGGAACCCTCGGAATAATCGGACCGACAAGAATTGACTACTCCAAACTCATTCCCAATGTAAAATATCTTACAGAGCTCGTGGGAAGAGTTATAACCGATAAATTTGAAGATAATGAAACATAAACCTACCGGTTTATGTGTAAGGGAAAGAGGTTAGAGAATTGAGTAAAGACAAAGAGCAGGCAACCGAAGCCAAAGCGGAAAAGGAAGAAGAAACTAAGACTTCGTCAAAAGAAAAGAAACATTCAGAAAAGAAACCCGACTTGGAAAAGCAGTTAAAGGAAAAGGAAGAGCAGCTGTTGAGGGTTGCCGCGGAATACGATAATTTCCGCCGCCGCTCTATCAAGGAGCGGGAGGAAACCTTTAAGAATGCAAAGGTCAGTGTTATTTCGGACTTTTTGGAAGTCCTCGACAATTTCGAAAGAGCTGCGTCCACCGAGTGCGACTATGAAGCCTATAAGCAGGGTGTACAAATGATTTTTACACAGTTTAAGGACATTTTGGAAAAGCTCGGTGTCGAGCAGTTCGGTGAAAGCGGAGAAGGCTTTGACCCGGAGATTCACAATGCCGTAATGCATATTGAAGACGAAAACTTCGGAGAGAATGAAATTGCCGAAGTATTCCAAAAGGGATATAAAATAGGCGACAAAGTGGTGCGTCACGCAACAGTTAAAGTGGCGAACTGATTTGAGCGGATTTACCGCATTATAAATTTTGTAAATTTTTTCAGTCATATATAGGAGGTTATTATTATGGCAAAGATTATTGGTATTGATTTAGGTACAACAAACTCGTGTGTAGCGGTTATCGAGGGCGGAGAGCCGGTTGTTATCGCCAACTCGGAGGGTTCCCGTACAACGCCCTCTGTCGTAGGATTTAAGAAGGACGGAGAGCGTATAGTAGGAAATGTTGCAAAAAGGCAGGCAATCACAAACCCCGAGGGAACAGTTTCATCTATCAAGAGAAAGATGGGCAGTGACTACAAGGTAAACATTGCCGGAAAAGGATATACACCACAAGAGATTTCCGCAATGATTCTCAGCAAGCTTAAGGCAGACGCAGATGCCTCTTTGGGCGTCAAGGTAACAGCGGCTGGGATCACACTTACCGCATAGTTTACGGACAGCCAGCGACAGCCTTCAATGCACGCGGGTAAAATCGCAGGACTTGATGTTAAGAGAATTATCAATGAGCCCACAGCTGCGGCTCTCGCTTACGGTATAGACAAAGAGGACGACCAAAAGGTTATGGTATATGACCTGGGCGGCGGTACTTTTGATGTCTCTATTATCGAAATGGGCTACGGTGTTCAAGAGGTTCTCGCCACCAACGGTAACAATATGCTCGGCGGTGATG
>CALYOC010000072.1 GCA_945227095.1 uncultured Clostridia bacterium | reverse complement strand
ACCTGTGTAAAAATGATGTTTTTGTACTCTTCCGAAGACCGATACGCGGGAGCCCTTTTCGAAGGGTAAAATACTGTTTTCAAGTAAAACGGCACCTTCAGATGCTGTCTGTCTTAATACTTCGGACATACCTTGAGGTATATCGTATTGCTCACCGTCATATACACCTGTGTTTTGACTTAATGACGAGGTGACTTTTTCAGCGATTTTTTCCGCCGCTTTCATAAAAGATTGCTTAATTTTCATTTTGTTCTCCATTATTTATATATTATGAAATAATAATACATCATTATATTACATCTATCAACACTTTTTTTGTAATTACGGTAAAAGCGTTATTTGCTTGATTTCAAAGTCGTTTTGCGATAATATATGATTATAGTTATATTGAGAGGTGATTTTGCTTTGAACACATTACATTTTAAATATGCCGTTGAGGTTGAGCGCTCCGGCTCTATTTCTGCAGCGGCGGATAATCTTTTTATGAGCCAACCCAATTTAAGTAAGGCAATCAAGGAGCTTGAGGACAGCTTCGGTTATAAAATTTTTGAAAGAACCGCAAAGGGTGTTCACCCGACAAAGCTGGGTGAGGAGTTTTTAAATCACGCAAAGCTTATTTTACAACAGATAGACCAAATGCACACAATTTCCGAGGATTTGCAAAAGGATATTCAATCCCTCAATATTTCGATTCCGAGAGGAACATATATTGCAAGTGCAATTACTCAGTTTGCAAAGGAGCTCGATTATACAAAAGGTATAAATCTCAATGTATTTGAGACTAACTCAATGCAGATAATAAATCATATTGCTGACGGATTTTCAAATCTCGGAATTATCCGCTATAATGTCAACTTTGAAAATTATTTTTTAGATTATATAAACGAAAAAGGCTTAGAAAGTGAACCTATTTGGGAGTTTGAACAGGTTGCTCTTATGTCGGAACATCACCCGCTTGCAAACGAAACGACGGTTAAATATGAGGACCTTGAAGCATATACACAAATTGTTCACGGCGACTCATATGTTCCTTACTTCACTTCCTCCGCAGGCGAAAAATCAGACGATGAGCTGCACAAGAATTCTAAGCGTATATGTCTGTATGAAAGATGTAATCAGTTTGACCTTTTAAGCAATGTTACGAACACATATATGTGGGTTTCTCCGATACCGGAGGATTATCTTCAAAAATATTCTCTTGTGCAGAGAAGATGTTCGGTGAAAAACCATACGCTTAAAGACCTGCTGATTTACAAAAAGGGCTTTAAACCGGACGAAACCGAAAAAGAGTTTATCTCCTGTCTGTTCGCTCTTAAAAACAAACTGATGTTTACCGAGATAGTTTAACCGGTTTTAATAATTTGCACCGATATATATTTTTTTATATACCCAATATTCGTTATTTATATTTGGTTATTTTGGAAAAAAGATATATAATTTAGATATGAAAATTTATTGAGGAGACATCGTGATAATGAGAGAAGAATGGAAATCTTTCAATAGCGGAATTTGGGAAAAAGAGATAAATGTCCGCGACTTTATTCAAAAAAACTATACTCCGTATTTCGGAGATGATTCTTTCTTGGAAGGACCTACTTCCGATACGAAGGATTTGTGGGATATGGTGCTCGACCTGTCGAAGAAGGAACGCGAGGCAGGCGGAGTCCTTGATATGGACACAAAGGTTATATCGTCAATCACCTCACACGGACCCGGTTACCTTGACAAGTCCAAGGAGAAGATTGTAGGCTTTCAAACGGACAAGCCCTTTAAGCGTTCACTTCAGCCCTACGGCGGTATCAGAATGTCAATGAAGGCTTGCTCTGAAAACGGATATGAGGTTGACCCGGAAATTGTTGACTTTTTCAGAAAGCACAGGAAGACACATAACGACGGTGTGTTTGATGTCTATACACCCGAAATGCGTGCTTGCCGTTCGAGCCATATTATCACCGGATTGCCCGACGCTTACGGACGCGGAAGAATTATCGGCGACTACCGCCGAGTTGCACTTTACGGTGTTGACCGACTCATTGAGGATAAAATCGAGCAAAAAGAGGGAACACGCAGCAATATGCGTGAAGATGTAATCCGACTTCGCGAGGAGCTTGCCGAGCAGATTAAAGCATTAAAGGAGCTCATCGAGCTGGGTAAGATTTACGGATATGATATTTCAAAGACCGCAACAAATGTCAAGGAAGCTATCCAATGGACATACTTTGGTTATTTTGCGGCAATAAAGGAGCAGAACGGCGCGGCTATGTCGCTCGGCAGAACTTCGACATTTATCGACATCTATGCTCAAAGGGACTTGGAAAACGGAACCTTTACCGAAAAGGAAATTCAAGAGTTTGTCGACCAGTTCATTATGAAGCTTCGCCTTGTCAAATTCGCGAGAACGCCGGAGTATAATGCACTCTTTTCCGGCGACCCGACTTGGGTTACCGAGTCAATCGGCGGTATGGGAATTGACGGCAGACCGATGGTTACTAAAATGTCCTATCGCTATCTTCACACGCTCGTCAATCTCGGACCTGCACCGGAGCCGAACCTGACCGTACTTTGGTCAACAAGGCTTCCCGACAATTTCAAGAGATTTTGCGCGAGAATTTCTATCGAAACCTCCTCAATTCAGTACGAAAACGACGATTTGATGCGTGTAACGCACGGTGATGATTACGGTATAGCCTGCTGCGTATCTTCAATGAGAATCGGTAAGGAAATGCAGTTCTTCGGAGCCCGTGCCAACCTTGCAAAGTGCTTGCTTTACGCAATCAACGGCGGTGTTGATGAAATAACTAAAAAGCAGGTGGGACAGAAGTACAGACCGATTACCTCCGAATACCTCGATTACGACGAAGTTATGGAGAGATATACCGATATGAGCCGCTGGCTTTCTCATGTTTATGTCAACGCGTTGAACATTATCCACTATATGCATGATAAGTACTGCTACGAGCGACTTCAAATGGCGCTTCACGACAAAGATGTTAAGCGCTGGTTTGCAACCGGTATTGCCGGTTTGAGCGTTGTTGCCGATTCGCTCTCCGCTATTAAATATGCCAAGGTTAAAACAATTCGTGACGAGGACGGAATAGTTGTTGACTTTGAGGTAGAGGGCGACTATCCGAAATACGGTAATGATGATGATAGAGTTGATGAAATAGCATATAATGTTGTTAAGGACTTTATGCACTTTGTCGGAACGACGCAGACATACAGAGGCGGTATTCCCACCACTTCTATTCTCACTATCACATCAAATGTTGTCTATGGTAAAAACACCGGTGCAACCCCCGACGGCAGAAAGGCGGGACAACCCTTTGCACCGGGCGCTAACCCCATGCACGGCAGAGATGAGCACGGAGCGGCGGCTTCGTTGAGCTCGGTTGCAAAACTGCCGTTTAAGGAAGCGCAGGACGGAATTTCAAATACATTTTCAATCATACCGGGCGCATTGGGTAAGGACGATGTAATTGCGTTTGACGACATCACCTTTGACCTTGAACCCGATTGTGCTTGTAATGAGCCTAATATTGATTTAGATTAAGGAGGAAAATATGAACAGTTCAGAACAACAGGTTGACAATTTAGTAGAGCTTCTTGACGCATACGCGCAAAAGGGCGGACATCACTTAAATGTAAATGTGTTTACAAGAGACACACTGCTCGACGCACAAAAGCACCCCGAAAAGTATCCTCAACTTACGGTTAGGGTTTCGGGCTATGCCGTAAACTTTAACAAGCTTACCAAAGAGCAGCAGGACGAAGTAATTTCGAGAACCTTCCATGAGTCAATCTAACATTAAGGGAAAAATACATTCTATCGAAACTTTCGGGACCGTTGACGGTCCCGGAATTCGTTATGTAGTTTTTTTCCAGGGGTGCCCTATGAGGTGTCAGTACTGTCACAATCCCGACACCTGGTCACTCGCCGATTGCAAGGAAGAATTGACTGTCGATGAGGTCTTAGACGGCTTTTTCAGGAACAGAGAGTTTTACAAAAACGGCGGATTAACTGCAACAGGCGGTGAGCCGTTGATGCAGCTCGACTTTTTGACTGCGCTTTTTAAGGCGGCACGCGAAAAGGGGATTGATACCTGCCTTGACACATCGGGAGTAGTTTTCTCACCGGCAAATGCAGAAAGTTTTGAGGAACTTATCAAGTACACAAACCTTGTAATGCTTGATATAAAATCAATCGACCCCGAAAAACATCTTGCCCTGACCGGGCAGAAAAATGATAATATTATATCCTTTTGCCGCTTCCTTGAAGAGAGGAAAGTTCCCGTGCGCATTCGCCATGTCGTAGTGCCGCAGAAAACATTTGTCAAAGAGGATTTGGTAAAACTCGGTGAATTTGTCGGCTCTTTGAGAAATCTTAAGGAGTTGGAAGTTATTCCTTATCACACCCTCGGAGTGAAGAAGTATAATCAGCTCGGCATTGATTATCCGCTTGCCGGTATTGAAGATTTGACAAAAGAGGATTTATCAATCGCTAAAAAATATATCCTCGAAGGGATAAAAAAGATCAGATCCGCCGGTTGAATTTCATATAGTTTATACATAATTTTTAAAGCACCGAATTTCGGTGCTTATTTTTTCTTTCGCTTCATTTTTACAATTGTTAAAATGTATAAAACATGGACAAATATTTGTCTGTTTTTTCAATTTAATTTTATATATAAAAGTTATATAATATATGGTAGTAATTACCAAAATGGACAGTTGTAAAAACAGTTAAAAAGACTCTTTCAAAGGTTGATTTAACATATTCTACCGGTGTCGGCGGAGACATTTTTGGGTTACAAACTGTTTGCGTTTCGAGTATATTATAAACACCGAAAGATCTAAGTATTAACTTTATT
>CALYOC010000071.1 GCA_945227095.1 uncultured Clostridia bacterium | reverse complement strand
TTATTCTTATATAAGAATTATTTTTATGCTTGTCTAACCTATTCTGAAGTCATTTATGATTTGTAATGATTAGACAATATGTCGTTTGACGAGCCGATGCTTTCGTATGCTCGAAAAATTACCGACGAGAGTTATATTGATAATCTTATTCCCGCTCAGTTTTGCGGTGGATATAATGAAATACCGGTGGGAATGGCACTCGCTTTGAGTGAGCGGGCTAAAACGAAAAACAATCACAAGGTATTTTTCAATCTTACAATGGGGTGAAAAAATGGTTTATTTATTTTTAGCAGACGGTTTTGAAATAATTGAGGCTATGGCACCTGCCGATATGCTCAGCAGGGCAGGGATTGAGTGCCGGCTTGTAGGAGTTACGGGTGAATATGTCAAAGCCTCAAACGGAATAGAAGTAAAAAGTGATATTCTCATTGACGATATTTCACCCGATGAAAGTATTGAGATGGTTATTTTACCCGGAGGTATGCCCGGAACACGCAACTTAGAAGATAATGGTAAGGTTATCGAATTTGTAAAGTATTGTTATGATAAAGGCAAATATATAGCCGCAATATGTGCCGCACCGTCAATATTGGGGCATTTAGGAATGCTTGACGGAATTAAGGCGACCTGTTTCCCCGAGTTTTCCGATGAACTCGGCAATGCGGTATACACTGCAGACAAGGTTGAGCATTCCGGAAATATCATAACCGCCAGAGGTGCAGGCGTAGCGGTTAAGTTCGGATTAAAATGTGTTAAGGCTCTTAGAGGAAAATCCGTAAGCGAGCAAATTGCCCGCGCCATTCAAAAATAATTTCGGAGGATAGAGATTTGGCAAACAATTTTTCTGATTATGAGGACCTTTTAAACGCTTATGCCGCGCGCACGGACAGCAACGGCGCGGATAAGCACATCTCAAAGGTTGATTATGACCCTCATACTGCAAAAATGAATCGTAAAAAAGCGGCCCGCAGACCGATGCGCCGGGGCTTTACCGACTCTGCAAAAAAGAGAAGTGTTGAATCACCTGAAGCACATCGTGAATCCGACGATGATATTAAAATTGCGCCGCGCAGACCTCACAATCCGAGAACAAGTGGATATAGTGATATTTCTTCTACTCGCTTTAGGAGTGATTTTGACGATGTTCTCTCCGAGTTGCAGGGTGATGTCGCTTCGTCCGATACCACTGTTTTCAGAAGTACGCCTCAACGCAGTCATTCCGAGAATTACAGCAAGGATGTTGATATAGGCCGTGAGGGAAGATTTAATAGATATAAAGAAAAAATTGCAAAAACCGCCAGGTCTGCCAATTCGGGAATCAGTGCCCTGTTTAAGGATGCAAAAGCTAAAAATCTTGTTATCTATTTCAGCATTTTGGCGGTATTTATCATCATATGCAGCATTTGGGCTATGTCTTGCGTAAACGATGTTTTAGCTATGAACAGGTCGGGTGACGCCGTTAAAATAACAATCAGTACACAGGTTGATACAAACGATGTTCTAAAGATTTTGAAGAAAAATAAGCTGATTAAGAATAAAGGATTTTGCAAAATGTTTGTAAAATTCAGAGATTATTCCGATGAATATCAGACGGGCGAGTTCTATCTGCGGCCTGATATGGGTGTTGAGGGTATGTTGCTTGCGCTTAAAGCCACATCTACAACCGATGAAACCGTTTCTGTTACTTTCCCAGAAGGTTTTTCGGCTATTGATATAGCAAATACACTTGAAGAAAAGGGAGTTTGCAGCTCGGATGTATTCCTTCAAACGCTTGCTTCTTACAAATTTGATTATAACTGGTTAGACAACTCATTGATGGACGATGAGAACAAAATTGAATATCTTGAAGGGTATTTATTCCCCGACACATATGATTTCTTTATCGGTGAATCTCCTTCAAGCGTTATCAAAAAGCTCTTAAACGGTCTTAATCAAAAGATTACCAAGGAGGATACCGAGCGTTGTGAGAAGCTCGGTATGACATTTGACGAAGTTATTATTTTGGCATCGATTATTCAAAAAGAAGCGGCTAATTCAAGCCAAATGGCGACAATTTCCTCCGTTCTTCACAACAGACTTAACAACATTTCAAGCTTTCCGAAGCTTGAGTGTGATTCAACCACAACCTATTTAAAAGACGACGGCAAAAAGCTCATTGAAAAGCTTAGTAAAACCGATAAGGATATGAAACCCTTGTCCTACTATACAGAGTTTTATGACACATACGGAAACGGCTTTGCCGGACTTCCTGCCGGCGCTATATGTTCACCGGGATATGACGCAATAAAGGCGGCTTTAAATCCGAAAAAGACAAGCTACTATTACTTCGCTCATGACAAAAACGGCAAGCTTTACACCGCCGCAACTTTGAGCGAGCATGAAAGAAATCTTAGAAATATTAAATATGCAGAATAATTTGTTGATTAAAAAACCCGAGCTTTTATCTCCGTGCGGAGATATGGAGCGCTTAAATCTTGCGCTGATGTACGGCGCGGACGCAGTTTATTTGGGCTCCGATTACTTCACAATGCGAAGTGCACCGAAGAACTTCTCGCCGGAGCAGCTTAAAGAAGCTGTGTCGTTCGCGCACGCCGGTTCAAAAAAAGTATATCTTACCTGCAACACATTTCCTCACTCGGAGCAGTTAAAGGATTTTGACCGTTTTTTAGCCGCCGCCGAGGAAAGTGAAGTTGACGCTCTAATCGTAGCCGATATGGGTCTTCTGTCACTTATTAAGAAGAAGGCGCCCGATATGGAAATCCATATTTCAACTCAGGCGGGTATCATCAACTATGAGAGTGCCCGTGCCTTTTACAATCTCGGTGCAAAACGAATCGTCCTTGCAAGAGAGTTGTCTTTAGACGAGATTGCTTTAATTCGGGACAAGACGGACAAAAAGCTTGAAATCGAGTGCTTTGTCCATGGAGCGATGTGTATGGCTTTTTCCGGAAGATGTTTGATGTCAAACTTTATGATAGGTCGTGACGCAAATAACGGATTGTGCGCTCAGCCGTGTCGCTGGGAATTTGAAATGACGGATAAACCCCGTCCCGGAATCAGTTATCCGATTGAGTTTGACAACGGCGGAACTTACTTTATGAATTCGAGAGATATGTGTATGATTGAGCATATTCCGGAACTTGTTAAGGCGGGTATTGACTCCTTTAAAATAGAGGGCAGAGCGAAATCGGCTTATTATACGGCAGTTGTTACAAATGCTTACAGAGGTGCTATTGACGGATATTTTAACTGCGTTGATGACAACTACAAGGTCGAGCCGTGGATTCTAAATGAAATGGATAAGGTCAGTCACCGTCAGTACAGTACAGGCTTTTATTTTTCCCATCCAAACGAAGAACCGAATATTGATAAAAACGGCGGATATATAGTAAATTGGGATGTTGTTCCATTTGTTGAAAAATGCGAGCACGGTATAAAAACTTAGACGCAGAGAAATAAATTTGTTATTGGAGATGAAATTGAGTTTCTCGAACCCGCCCATGAACCCGTGTTGTATAAGGTTGTCAATATGTATGATGATGAAATGAATGAAATCGAAAGCGCAAATCACGCTATGATGACGCTTAAGATTAAATCCGATAAAGTCTTTAAGCCCGGAACCTTAGTTAGAATGAAAAAGAAAAATCAGTAAAATATATTCGGCCGTCTGTCTAAATCGGTGACAGACGGTCAATAATTTTATATATTGAAGTTTTTTGGGTGATTTTTTGGTTGAAAGATTAGAAAAAAGACGATTTTTATTACTACTTGTCTTTATATCGGTATCCCTGTTGCTTTTAACGGCAAGAGTTGTGTATATAAATTACTCCTCGACTTCTCCAGCTTCAGTCGGATACAGCGAGAAAAATTCGAGATTCGGAAGCGGCAGAGGTCAGATATACGATTGTAATTTAAAAAAACTGACAGAAACCACCTTGACCGGTGAAGAAATAGAGCATATGGGAAAAAGAATCGGCAGAGTAAATTATTATAAGAGATACAGTGATTCTCAGCCTCTTTGCCATATAATAGGGTATTTGTCGAATGACAATTTAAACGGTGCCGCGGGAATTGAACTTGCATATAATGATTTTCTGTTGAGTGCAAACAATTATGTCACTTTTTCTTATAATACGGACGCGCAGGGGAGATTGCTCAAAGGCGGAGTGAACAGTGCCGATTATTCTTCTTACAACACGAAGCAGGGAGTACAGCTTACGGTTGACAGGGATATACAGGAAATTGCGGAAAGGAGCGCAGCTTCTCTTAAAACAGGCGCGGTGACTGTCAGCGAGGTTTCAACAGGGAAAATAAAGGCAATTGCAAGCTTCCCAACATTTGACTGTAACAATCTTGAAGCCTCACTTAAGGATAAAAATGAGCCGTTTTTGAACAGAGCCCTCGAAAACTATGCCGTCGGCTCTGTATTCAAGGTGATAATTTGTGCCGCTGCCTTGGAAAGCGGAATCAGCGAGAATTATTCGCACATCTGTAAGGGCTATGAATACTGCGGTGATGTAAGATTTAATTGTCATAAAGAAGAGGGACACGGGAAGATGGATATGCGCAGCGCTCTGGCTAATTCCTGTAATCCGTATTTTATCTCGCTTGCAGGAGAGGTGGGGTATGAAAAGATTCTTTCACTCGCTAAGGAATTTGGTATTGACAAGGAAATCGTACTCACCGTTGCCAACATTTCTCCCGCAGGAAATCTACCGAGTGAAAGGGTGTTATCCTCACCGGCGGGACTTGCCAATTTTTCCTTTGGACAGGGGGAATTATTGGCTTCGCCGCTGAAAATGAGTTGTGTATATCAAACCATAGCAAACGGCGGCATTCTTTGCCCACCGAGCATTGTAGAGGGAATTGTTGAC
>CALYOC010000070.1 GCA_945227095.1 uncultured Clostridia bacterium | reverse complement strand
AAGGAATACCGCTTTTACTCGCTGTTGGGTGTCGGTGAGATTGAAGAAGGTCAGGTTTGGGAAGCGGAAATGTTTGCTTGTGCAAAAGGGCTTGATAACCTCGTTGCGATTGTTGATAATAATAATTTGCAGATTGACGGAACAGTTGAGCAGGTCAACTCTCCGTATCCGATTGTTGAGAAATTTGAGGCGTTCGGTTGGAATGTTGTCGAGATAGACGGACACGATTTCAAAGAGATGGAAAAAGCCTTTGAAAATGCCCGTAATCACAAGGGAGTTCCCACCGCTATCATTATGAAAACGGTTAAGGGCAAGGGTGTTTCATTTATGGAAAACGAGTGTTCGTGGCACGGAAAGGCACCTAATTCAGAGCAATATGTTACAGCAATCGGTGAGCTTAAACTCGCTTTGGCAGAATTGGAGGCGTGAGTAATATGTCAAAACTTATTAAGAGAGCAACGCGCGAGGGATACGGAGACGCGCTTTTGGAACTGGGAAGCACCAACCCCGATGTTGTTGTAATGGACGCGGATTTGGCTGAAGCAACAAAGACAAGTGTGTTCAAAAAGGCACACCCCGACAGATTTTTTGACGCGGGAATTGCCGAGGGAAATATGATGAGTGTTGCGGCGGGACTTGCCGCTTCCGGTAAGATAGTATTTGCAAGTTCCTTTGCAATGTTCGCCGCCGGCAGAGCCTTTGAGCAAATCAGAAACAGTATCGCATATAATGGACTCAATGTTAAAATTGCCGCAACTCATGCCGGTGTATCTGTCGGTGAGGACGGTGCGAGCCACCAGTGCTGTGAGGATATCGGACTTATGCGCACAATCCCCGGTATGGTTATCATAAACCCGGCAGACGCCAATGAGGCGCGCTTGGCAGTACTTGAAGCAGCGAGATACAACGGACCTGTTTATATCCGCCTTGGCAGACTTGCCGTGCCGCAGATTTTTAATGAGAACTATCAGTTTGAGATTGGCAAGGGCGTTGTGTTAAAGGACGGCAGCGACATCTCGATTTTTGCAACCGGACTTATGGTTAAGGAAGCTATGGACGCTGCAAAAATGCTCGAAGCGGAGGGAGTCAGCGCGCAGATTGTAAACATTTCTACAATCAAGCCAATAGACCGCGAGCTTGTTGTAGATTGCGTTCGCAAAACGGGCTGTGCCTTGACCGCCGAGGAGCACAACATTATCGGAGGTCTGGGACGTGCGGTTGCGGAAGTGCGCTGTGAGGAATGTCCGGCACCGCTGGTCCGCGTAGGTGTAAACGATGAGTTCGGACAGAGCGGACCTGCGCTCGAATTGTTGAAGTTTTACGGACTCAGTGCGGAGAATATCGTTAAACAGGCGAAAGCCGCAATAAGTAAAAAAATATCACAATTTTAGTTGACTTTGAATATATAATGTATTAAAATATTAAAGCGCGCACGGAGTGCACTCTCACACAAAATACATTCTTTTCAGTTGCGCGCTTTATTTGCTGGTGTGGCGAAATAGGCAGACGCAAGGGACTTAAAATCCCTCGGTAGCAATACCGTGCCGGTTCAAGTCCGGCCACCAGCACCACAGTAAAAGAGTTATATTTCTCGCGCCTTGAGAATATAACTCTTTTAATTTCTCATATGAAAAAATTTAACTGAAATGTCGGTGAGAAGATGGAAAAGGTTTTTTTGAAATTATTTGTAAAGGATTATGAAAATGTCTCCGATAAAAAGGTTCGCCGCGCCTACGGTATATTGAGCGGTTGCGTCGGGGTATTTCTTAATATTCTTTTAGGTGTCGTTAAAATCATAGTGGGTTCCCTGACAAATTCAATTTCCGTAACCGCAGACGCACTCAACAACCTGTCGGATGTCGGCTCCTCAGCGGTGAATATAATTGCATTTAAGTTTTCGGGAAAGCCTGCCGATGAAAAACACCCCTTCGGACACGGCAGAATTGAATACATAGCTACAATCGTTGTCGCCTTTTTGGTTTTGGTTATGGGAGTCGAGCTTGCCATCACCTCGGTTAAAAAGGTTATCAACCCCGTGCGGCTTGAATTCAGTCCGGTGATGATTGTGATATTGACTCTGACCGTAGCGGCAAAGCTTTGGCTCGGGCTTTTCAACAGGGGATTGGGGAAGCGAATCAATTCACCTGCACTTATGGCGATTATGAAGGATAGCTTCAGCGATGTTGCCGCCACTTTTGCGACAATACTAAGCCTTGTTATATGGCGCGTCTGGGAATTTAATATTGACGGATATGTCGGCGCGGCTGTTGCGGTATTTGTGATTTGGCAGGGTGTTTTGATAGCCGCTGACGCACTCAATACGCTTTTAGGCAAGCCGGCGGACAAAGAGGTTGCCGACAGCATTGAAAAGGTGATAAAGGACGAGAGCGACTCCATTATAGATATTCACGATTTGATTCTTCACGACTACGGACCCGGAAACTGCTTTGGCTCGGCTCACCTGGAAATGCCTGCGAGTATGGATTTTTCAAGCGTGCACGAAATAGCGGATTCTTTGGAAAAGAAGATATTTGATGAGTTCTCAATTTCAATGGTTTTCCACCTTGACCCGATTAGGACTGACGATGAGCAGGTTATGGAGCTTTACAGGGTTATAGGCGGCATAGTAAATGAAGTTGACGAGCACTTTGTAATGCACGAATTGAGTGTTTGTCCGCTTGCTGACGGCAAGAGGCTCGTCGAGTTTGACCTTGCAATAGACAGTGACCACGAGCACAGCGAGGATAAGATTATCAGTGATATTACGCAGAGGATAGCCGAGCAGTTCGGTGACAGCACGCAGGTTAAAATCCATTGTGAGCACAGCTTTATTGAGGAATAAGAAAAAACCTTTTTATCGCAAGATAAAAAGGTTTTTTAATAATCTTTACTTGTTTTTACCATTTGTCAGTTCGTCAAATTGTTCCCTGATGTACGGGTTTTTAACTTCAAAGACCTTTTGGTTCAGATAGTCCAATTCTCCGGCAGGTGTGTTAAAGTTGAAGACGAGCTTGTATGAGCAAAGCGCTTGCTTTTTATATCCCGTGCCTTTGTTTAGCTTGTTTGTGCCGTATTTTCCGTCGCCGAGCAGCGGGTGTCCGACGGACGCCATATGTGCTCTTATCTGGTGTGTTCTTCCGGTGAGCAGGTCGATTTCCAACAGAGAGAAGCCCGCAGCCGAGCGGAGTGTTTTGTACTTTGTTTTGATGATTTTTGCCTGTTCAAACGGGTGACTTTTTATCTTAACCTTATTTTTTTCTTCGTCCTTTTCAAGATACCCTGTCAAGGTGCTTTCCGGTGGGTTAGGCGTTCCGTGGACAATGCACATATAGTATTTTTTGAGTTCTCTGTCCTTCATCTTTTGGTTGAGAATTCTCAGTGCCTGTGCGGTTTTCGCGCCTATTACAATTCCCGAGGTATTCCTGTCTATCCTGTTGACAAGACTTGGTGTAAAGGAGTTCTCCTTTTCAGGTTGAAACTCACCTTTTTCGTATAAATACCTCTTAATTCTGCCTATTAAGGTGTCGATATATTCGCGGTCGTCGGGGTGACAGAGAAGACCCATCGGTTTATCGCAAAGGATAATGTTTTCGTCCTCATATATGATATTCAGTTTTTTACCTGCCGAGAGAAAATCGTACTTTTCCTTGACCGGGGCGAAGAATTCGTCATTGATATACATCTGTACCGTGTCGCCGGGATTTAATCTTAAGGAAATTTCCGCCCTGGCGTTGTTGACTTTTATTCTCTTTTTTCTGATGTACTTGTACATCAGTCCCTGCGGCAGAAGAGGGACAGCCTTTGAGATAAATTTATCCAAGCGCTGACCGCTGTCGTTTTCGGTGATGGTAAAGCTTTTCATATCCTTCTCCGTGTTTTTATTCTTTTACATTTTAACACAGAAAACTGTTTTTAGGCAAGGTTTAACTTGCCTAAAAAAAATTAAAGTAGTATAATGAATATCCTATGTATATAATAATCATAAAAGTTTTAAAATTTTTATTATATCGGAGTAACGGCTATGGATTTCAAACTTGTTTCGCCGTATGTTCCCACGGGTGACCAGCCCCAGGCGATTGAACAGCTTGTAAACGGAGTTTTGTCCGGGGACAAGGAGCAGACGCTTTTGGGAGTCACCGGTTCGGGTAAGACATACACAATGGCAAATGTAATTGAAAAAGTTAACAGACCTACTCTTGTATTGGCTCACAACAAAACTCTGGCGGCACAGCTCTGCACGGAGTTTAAGGAGTTTTTTCCGGAAAACGCGGTTGAGTATTTTGTATCGTATTATGATTATTATCAGCCGGAGGCATATATACCGAATACGGACACATATATCGAAAAGGACTCTGCTATAAATGATGAAATAGACAAGCTTCGCCACTCTGCGACAAGCGCGCTTGCCGAGCGCAGAGATGTAATAATCGTCGCGTCCGTTTCGTCGATATATTCCCTCGGAAGTCCGTATGATTACAAGAATATGATAATTTCACTGCGGGTCGGGCAGCAGCGTTCAAGAGATGATTTGCTGCAAAAGCTTGTTGAAATACAGTATGAAAGAAATGACATAGCATTTCAAAGGAATAAGTTTCGTGTGCGCGGAGATGTAGTGGAAATTTTTCCGGTTTATTCCTCCGACACGGTTATAAGGGTTGAATTTTTCGGTGATGAGATTGACAGAATATGTGAGGTCAATCCGCTTACGGGAGAAGTGAAAAATACCGTTTCCCATGCCGCGATATATCCTGCCTCGCACTATGTCATAGCACCGGACGCTATGGAGGAGGGTATTCGCAGGATATATGCCGAAATGCTTGAAAGAGTGAAGTATTTTCAGGAGCGCGGAAAGCTTATCGAGGCACAGCGAATCAAGCAGAGAACCGAGTATGATATCGAATTGCTCCGAGAGC
>CALYOC010000069.1 GCA_945227095.1 uncultured Clostridia bacterium | reverse complement strand
ACATTAAACCCCGCGGAGGTCGGCGCAGACCTTGTTGCGCCCGCAGTTGCCGCGAAGGATAAATACCCATGTCCCTGTCTTATCTGGGACCTTGGAACAGCCACTAAAATATCGGTATTGGACCGCAGCGGCTCCTTTATCGGCTGCACAATTTCTCCCGGAATAAATATGGGAATCAAGGCATTGAGCACGGACACCTCCCAGCTCAACCCGATTGAGATTTCACAGGTTGAATCCGCTATCGGCAACAACACCTTTAAGTCAATCAGTTCGGGAATTATTCTGGGCACGGCGGTTATGCTCGAAGGGCTCAGCGAAAAGATAAAAAAGGAAATGGGCGAGGAGAACGTCACTATTGTACCGACAGGCGGACTTTCATAGATAGTATTAAACAATGTAAACCAAAATGTGATTTATGACGAAAACCTCATTTTAGACGGACTTAAACTCATATACGATTACAACAGTTAATTCTCATTTTCAGAGCTATTAAACGCTTTTGCGTTTAAAATATATTGACATTGCACCTGTTTTCAGGGCGATAGTTAGGAGAAAAAATGGCAAAGACCAAAAAAGCTTTATCTGTTTCAAGAAAACAGAAGACAATCAGAATGGCACAGACCGCCGTTCTCGCCGCCATAATAATTATTATGGCATTCACCCCACTCGGATATTTAAAAATCGGAACACTTTCCATTTCGTTCCTGTCAATCCCGGTGGCACTCGGAGCGGTGCTTGTCGGACCCGGTGCCGGAACCTTTTTAGGTTTTGTTTTCGGTATGACAAGTTTTTTACAATGTTTCGGATACGACCCTTTCGGAACAATGCTCGCCGGAAGCAGTACACTCTCCGCAGTTAAGATGTTCGCGGTTTGTGCGCTCACACGAACTCTCATGGGATTTTTGACGGCAATCATTTTCAAAGGCCTGTCCCACGTTGACAAGACAAGGTTTTTTTCATACCTTGTGCCCTGCCTGTGCTCGGCGCTTCTTAACACACTGTTGTTCATCGGAACTTTGTGGCTATTATTCAGGAACGACCCTTTATTAGCTTCGGGATTAGGTCTTGAAGGCACAAATCTAACTCTTATTTCCATTTTCACGATCGTAGCCGGAGTAAACGCACTGATTGAAATTCCCACCGCCGCAGTAGTGGGTACGGCAATATCAATCCCTGTCAGCAAGGCACTGAAAAAGCTCGGTTAAAATAAAAATATAAAAGTAAAAACCATATTGTGCAACAAACTGCACAATATGGTTTTTTTACGCCTCGACGGCTTATGAATTTGAAATGATATATGAATACTTGTACTTCTTAAACGCTTTGAGTTTGTACTGCGGTCTTTGATGTGCCATTCCGGGCATATCTCCGCCCACTCCGCATTGACCGTAGTCAATGTTTACGGTCAAATCGTCCTGATACTCGATTTCATATGTATGCTCGAATTTTTCAAGAGATTGCTGGTCATAATACCAAGCGCTGAAGGACAGCTCCTTCTCCGAGGATTGAGAGAAGCGAAGCACATCGTCCCGGCTGCTGAATGTGACATATTCGCAATCCTCACGGTTTCCGTTCTCCTGCGGGCGCATATATCTGTGCTCCAAATCCTTTGCCTTACAGGTATATTTACTCAACCTTGCACCGGTCTTTCTGTCCCAATAGTTCTCCCAGGGGCCTCTGCCGTACCACTGTACCGTGTCAAATTCTTTCGAGAGTTTAAATGTTGTACCGATTCTGTTTGCATTTTGAAGCGGTAAGAACTCGTGAGTTACTCTGATTTCACCGTTGCCGTTGATTTCGTAAATAAGCTTTGCCTTTAAGGTCATAAGCACAAACAGATTGACCTCAACTCTCACAAGTCCCGGCAGACTTCTCACCTTAACTCGCAGCGGGAACATTGTCTTATTCGCTCTCGGCCATGTCTGGTGCCACAAAAGCCACTTAAACTGCGGCACAAAATTGAAAACAGAGTAATCATTATCGGTAAAAGCTCTTGCATAATTAGGCTTAATCGGGGATTTTAACATCTCTTTACCACCGTAATTGATAGAGCGGATAAAGCCATGCTTAATTTTAACCTCGAAGCTGTCCCCTTTAATATCAACACAGGAGCCGTTCTTTGTGCAGGTGAGCTTTTTATTAACCGAATCCAATGTCTTTGGTTTTCTGCGACAGAGAACAACCTGATCCCACGCCTGCACAAATCCTGCCTTCGCCCACAAGGTATCCTCCTTGAGAACGAGGTAAAATGTCAGTGTGCAATCAATATCCTCATCACCGATTACATACGGCACATTGACCTCAACCTTTGAGTGAGGCGGAATTTCAACATCTGTTATCTCTCCGCGGGCGGTTTCCGCTCCGTCCGTTTCCGCAACCCAAATCAAATTAAAATCGGAAAGAGGACGGAAAGAGTATTTATTCCAAATCTCATACCTGCCCTTGGAGATATCAACGGGTTTTACACGAAACTCGCTGTAAACCTTCGCAACCTCATCATCCGACGGCTGAGGGGGTCTGTCAGCTACCACAATGCCGTTTGCACAGTAATCGGAGTCATTCTCCCCTTCTCCGAAATCTCCGCCGTAACACCATTTCTCCGTGCCGTTTTCAACGACGCGAATCGATTGGTCCACAAAGTCCCAAATAAATCCGCCGCACATATTCTCGTATTTCTCAAAGTCGTCCATATATTCCTGGAAATTTCCGAGACTGTTTTCCATCGCGTGAGCGTACTCGCAGAGGATTACGGGATGATCCTTGTAAACATGCTTGGGAATCGGCTTATTATCAGCGGCAAGCGAGTTTGCAATATTGTCATACAGTGATGTCTTAACCACCTGCTGCTCGCCCATTTTCTTCATCAGCACTCCGTCGGGATACATACGGCTGATTACATCGCTCGCCTCAAAATCGAAGTCGCCCTCATAGTGAAAATTCCTTGTGTTATCAAGTTTTAGCGCAGCTTCCTTCATCTTTAAGAAGTTACTTCCGCCGCCGGCTTCATTTCCGAGACTCCACATAAAGATACAGGGGATATTCCTGTCGCGAAGAACCATACGCTCCATTCTGTCAATAACGGGAGCTGTCCACCTCGGGTCATCACCCGGACAATTCTTTCGCCTTACTCCGTGAGTTTCCAAATCACACTCGTCCATTACATACATACCGTATCTGTTGGCGAAATCATAAAAAATCGGCGAATTGGGGTAATGGCTCGTCCTGACGGCGTTGACATTGGCTTTTTTCATAAGCTCAAAGTCCTGATAAAATCTGCTTTCAGGCACCGCCCACGCATTGTCGGGATCAAATTCGTGCCTGTTTACACCTTTAATCATTATCTCCGTGCCGTTGCAGAAAAGCCTGTTTCCCCTGATTTCAAACTTTCTGAAGCCGACATCATACGCCTTTACGCTTAGAAGCTCATCTCCCCTATAAAGCTCAAAAATGAGTTTGTAAAGGTTCGGATATTCAGCACTCCAAAGGCGTGGATTTTGCATAGTGTATTTATAATTCACCGCGGTGTCTTCACCGGTCAGCTCGATTTTCTTAATACCCAGCTCAATCTCCTGCCCACCGTCCAAAAGCGCGGTACGCAAAGTCACAAAATCGCTGTGGGCATAGTCCTTGATAAATACATCGAGCGATATATCGGAAAAGTTGAAATCCGAAGTAAAATCGGTTTTAAAATAGAAATCCTTAACCATGGTTTTTTCTTCGGCAAAAATATACAGCTCTCTGTATATACCGGACAAAAACCACATATCCTGATCCTCGAGGTATGTACCGTCGGAGTATCTGTAAACCTCGGCGCAAATTGTATTCTCTCCGCTTGTGAGCAAATCGGTGATATTAAACTCCGCAGGAGTCATTGAACCCTGCGAATACCCTGCCATTTGACCGTTGACATAAAGAGTAAAGCAGCTCTTTACACCCGCAAAGTGGATATATATTTCCTTATCCCTCCAGGACAGAGGAATGTTGACTGTTCTTCTGTAAATACCCACTTCCTGCCTTGAATGGTCGATTTGCGGTATTTTACTCTTTTGAGTGGATATTGCCTTGGGGTAATTATTACACTTGTAAATCGGCTTTCCGTATCCCTTTAACTGCCATACGGAGGGCACATCAATAGTATCCCACTCGCTGTCGTCAAAATCAATTTTTTGAAATCCGAAGGGTATGTTATCAACGCCCTGCTGCCAATAGAAACTCCACTTGCCCGCAAGGTTTATTTTATACGGACTCTCCTCGCCGCGCACTGCCGCGTCCTTACTGTCATAGGGCATAAAGATGGCGTGCCCCGGCTCCTTTCCTATTGCAAATTTTGAAGGGTCTTCCCAAATATATTTTTTCTTCATATGCTCACCTCTAAATCAATGAATAAACAATGCCGCAAGTCCTACCGTACAAGCGCTCAACGCCATAATAGCCGCAAGAACTATGGCAACTATTTTTGAAAACTTTTTGTTCATTATTTTTCTCCAATCAGATGTTTAAAGTCCTTTAATATCTTATCGGTGAGTTCGTTCGCCTTTTGCTCACTTTCGGTAACCGCGGTCACATATGCCTTTATCTTCGGCTCTGTTCCCGACGGACGGACGATAAGTGAATTGCCCTGTTCCAAGTTGAAAACGAGTGCATTTGTGCGAGGAAGGTGAATGTCCTCCTGTGACATATCGGAAAGATTTGTCTTTTTAAGGCAGTCGAAATCCTCCACCGACTCCACCTTCAAACCGGCAAATGATTCGGGAGTTTTCGCTCTGAGTCCGCTCATTATCTCCGCCATATGATTCATACCGCTTTCACCCTCAAACTTTAAGGACAAAACTGAGTGCTTGTATATACCGAACTCTATATATATCTAGTCCATAACCTGCACAAGGCTCTTGCCTTGGAGTTTATAATATGCTGCCATTTC
>CALYOC010000068.1 GCA_945227095.1 uncultured Clostridia bacterium | reverse complement strand
TGTGTCAACCTGCTGAATAAAGCAGTCCTTCATAACGACGATTCGGTCACCCATTGTCATAGCCTCCGTCTGGTCGTGCGTGACATAGACAAAGGTCGCCTGCAAGCGATTGTGAAGCTTTTTTATCTGCGCTCACATCCCGGAACGCAGCTTTGCGTCCAGATTGGAAAGCGGCTCATCGAGCAAAACCACGCTCGGATTTCTCACCATGGCTCTGCCGAGAGCCACTCGCTGACGCTGACCTCCCGAAAGAGCCTTGGGCTTGCGCGAGAGATACTCGGTGATGTCGAGCGCCTGCGCCGCCTGTCTTACCCTGCGGTCGATTTCTTCCTTCGGCAGTTTTTGCAGTTCGAGCGAAAAGCTCATATTTTTATACACCGTTTTGTGCGGATAAAGCGCATATGTCTGAAAAACCATCGCGATATTCCTGTCCTTGGGCGAAATGTCGTTGACAAGCACATTGTCAATATATATCTCACCCTCGGAAATTTCCTCAAGTCCCGCAATCATTCTCAAAGTTGTGGACTTTCCGCAGCCGGACGGGCCGACAAAAATCACAAACTCCCTGTCCTCGATATCAAGATTGAAGTCGTGAACGGCGGTTACGCCGCCGGGATAGGTCTTAAAAACACCTTTTAATTTAATACTTGCCATATTCTACTCCTATCAGAATCATTAACCCTTGACCGCTCCGGCGACAACGCCCTCGATAATATATTTCTGACAAGTCAGATAAAACACTATAATCGGCACAATGGCGAGAATAATCATAGCCATCATATGTCCCCAATCCACGGCTCCGTATGAACCGCGCAACATTTGTACGGCTATTGGTATTGTCCTGTATTTTGTCGTATCCAAGATAAGGCTCGGAAGCAGATAATCGTTCCATATCCACATTGCATTGAGTATGGCAACCGTTACCGCCGTCGGCCTCAAAATCGGGAAAACAACTCTGAAATATGTCTGGATCGGACTGCAGCCGTCAATCATCGCCGCTTCCTCAATATCAACGGGTATTGATTTGACAAATCCCGAAAACATAAACACGCTCAATCCCGCTCCGAAACCGAGGTAAATAAAGACAATTCCATAGGGATTGCTCAGGTGCAGTTTGCTTGCAAGATAGCTCATTGTAAACATCACCATTTGAAACGGTACAATCATCGAAAAGACAAATAAATAGTACAAAAAGCTGTTAAATCTGTTCTTCACCCTTGTGATATACCAAGCGCACATCGAGGTGCAGAGAACTATCACTCCAACTGACACTATCGTTATAAAAAACGACCAGCCGACGGCGGACAAAAAGCCGGTTTTGCCGACTCCCTCAATATAGTTATCAAGCCCTGTCCATGTAGTAGAATCAGGCAGGCTGAACGGATTGTCGAGAATATACAACTTGTTCTTAAACGAATTTAAAAGAATTATCGCAACAGGCGCCAAAAATACTACGGCAACCGCGCTCAAAACCACATACAAAATGCCGTTTCGCGCCGCCTTAAATCGCTTCGAGATAAGCCGCAGAACAACTATGACCGCCACACCTGCGGCAACGGCAACAGCCGCTGCCGCCCAAGCGGATATATTCATCAGTTCTCCACCTCCTTGTTACGAGTGGCGACAAGCTGAATAAACGCAATTACTCCCACTATCAAAAAGAATATAACCGCCTTCGCCTGTCCCGTCCCCTTCGAGCCGGAGGTGTTGTAAAAGGACTTAAAGATATTCAGCGCCAGCATTTGTGTTTCTCCGTTGGGCGCGCCGTCCGTGAGCGCGTAGTTCTGGTCAAAGAGCTTAAACGAATTTGTAAGCGTCAAAAACAGACAGATTGTCACCGAGGGCATAACCATAGGGATAGTCACATTCGTCAGCGTTTTAAGCCTGCCGGCTCCGTCCACCGCCGCCGAGTCTATCAAGTCCTTGGGAATGTTCTGTATTCCTGCGATATATATAATCATCATATAGCCGATAAGCTGCCAATTCATAAGTATGACAAGGCCCCAAAAGCCATATTTTGCGCTGTATGTTATTGTGACATCAAAATATTTCAAAACTCCGTTTATTATTATCTGCCAAATGTAGCCGAGCACTATTCCTCCGATAAGATTCGGGGTGAAAAAGGTTGTCCTGAAAAGATTCGTACCTTTGAGTCCTCGAGTCAGAATATACGCGAGCACAAAAGCCAAAACATTTATCGTAATAACCGATACGACCGTGAATTTTACCGTAAACCAAAGTGCGTTTAAAAAACCTTCATCGGCGAAGATTGCAACGAAATTTTTTATACCCACGAAGCTGACCTTTTTAATTGTTGTGAATTTGCAAAAGGACAGGTAAAGTCCCATTACAAACGGAATGAGAAACGAAACGCAAAACGCCGCTACGGTGGGCAATGCAAAGACAGGAAAATACTTTTTTAAAGATTTTTGCATATTTTTTCCTCCTACTTGCAGGTCGGGACGATTTATTATCCGTCGGGCCGCAGTAATTCACTGCGGCCCGCTTCGCTTTCAATCATCATTTAACCCGCTGTGTCCGGTCATCCGTTGACAAGCTTATACTGCTTCGCCCAAGAGTCCTTTACGGCTTTAACCACCGAATCCCAATCGCTCTGTCCCTGAACATATTTGAGCAGCGCACCGCCGAAATCATCCTTAAAAGTTTCGGACGGGAAGCAGGCAAACGTCCACTCAACCGAGCTAACTCCCTCGCGATTCATCCAATCGAGCGCACTCTTTGCAAGAGGGTCTGCCGGAGATTCTTTTTCCGAAAATGTTTTAAACGGTGCAATAAAGCCAAATTCATTGACTACATATTTCTTACCTGTTTCGCTGTTGAACAGCCAGTTTAAAAACTCCATAGTCGCCGCAATATCGTCCTCATCGGCAGAATTGTTGACCGCAAAATAGTTTTCCGTTCCGATACATATACCCTGGCTCTCCTCGCCCTCTATGCCCGTGTAAATAGGCATAAAGGCGACATCCTCCTTCTTGACCGTGTTTCCCTTTACCCCGGAAATCTGTCCCCAAGCCCAGTTTCCGTTTTGCACCATAGCGCATTGACCTAAGGCAAATTCCGCCATTGAGTCATCCACGCTCTTTGAACCGAGCAGTTTGGGTTGTGTTGTCGAATTGTTGATATACAAGTCAAAGATATTCTTAAAGCTGTCCGCATAGGAAAACTTCACCTGCGCGGATTTGAGCCCCGTCAAAACCGTGCTCTGCTGAGGATTTTCCTGTTTGAACTCATAATAAAAAGGCATATTTGCCAAATGAGTCTGCCATCTCCACTGATTTCCCGCACTCATTGATGTATTGGCAAATACACCTTTAATCCCCAAATAATCTTTCATCGCCGTCATATCTTCAACCACTTCTTCAAGAGCGGTGAAGTTATTTATCTCACTTACCGACGAATACTTCGTCTTTTTCTTCTCGGAAGAAAAATACTTATTCATTATGGCGTTGTTATAAATAATTCCATACGCCTCAACGGTGTTCGGTACGCCGTAAACCGCACCGTCCGAGCCCTTTAACGCCAGACTTTTGTCCGACAGGTTCTCGTACAATTCACTCTCGGTGAGGTCATAACAATAATCCTGCCAATTCTTCAGCCCCACCGGGCCGTTGACATTGAATAAGGTAGGCGCGTTATCCTTCGCCATCTCACTCGTCAGAGTTTGTTCATACTCGCCGCTCGCCGCCGTTTTGACCGTACACGATATTCCCGTCTGCTCGGTAAACGACTGAGCCGCCTTTTTGACCTGCGCGGCTATCTCCGGCTTAAAATTGAGCCAGTAAACGGAGCCCTCCTTGGCATTACCCCCGGAACTGCTGCACGCGCAAAGGGTGAATGCAAGTGACGCCGCTATCGCCGCCGCTGCAACTTTTTTTAAAATTTTCATCAGAAGTTCCTCCTAAATATTTTTATATATTTTCATCATTACCTACTCTCGGGTTCTCCCACGTGCAGACCGGGTTTTCCCTGTTCCGACCCCCGAAGTTCGGCAATTCAAAAAACCTATATAATCAAATTCAGTATGTCAGTCTTCCGTAAATTTTAGTATATCTGTATATTACGCGGGCGAGCTGCTCGCCGAGCATATCCCCGCGCACTCTGAAACTCCAATTTCCTCCCAAGGTTGACGGAGTGTTGATACGGGCGCTGTTGTCAAGCCTCAACCAATCCTGAATGGGCTCAATTGCCACATCACTGACGCTCGACATAGCCGCTCTGATAAAGGCATAGGTCAAGTCGTTATCGTCCTCAACTCCCAAATACTCCTTGGCAAAAGCCACATCCTCCTCAGCGGCAAGCTCGCGCCAGCCCTCCGTCGTGCTGTTGTCGTGCGTGCCTGTGTAACAGACGCAATTACGATTATAATTGTGCGGCAAATAATCGCTCTCCTCGCGAGAGTCAAATGCAAATTGCAGCACCTTCATACCCGGAAAGCCGCTGTCCTGCAAAAGCTGATAGACATCGGGGGTTAAAAATCCCAAATCCTCCGCTATTATTTTTGCCTCCGGAACCGCACGTTTTACCGCGTCGATAAATTCAATTCCGGGTCCCGTTCTCCATTCTCCGCCGGCGGCGGTATCGTCGCCCGCCGGAATCGCATAAAAGCCCGCAAAGGCGCGGAAATGGTCTATTCTGACTACATCATATATATTTGAAGCGTGGCGAATACGCCTTATCCACCATTCAAAATCATTGTCCTTATGATATTTCCAATCGTAAAGCGGATTTCCCCAAAGCTGACCTGTGGCAGAGAACGCGTCGGGCGGACAACCGGCAACGCTTATCGGTCTGCCCTGCTCGTCAACCTCAAACATATCGGGATTTGCCCAAATGTCCGCAGAGTCCTCCGAAACATAAATCGGCATATCTCCGATTATCTCAATTCCACGCTCATTGGCATATTTTTTCAAATTTCCCCACTGGAAAAAGAAAAAATACTGTACGGCACACCAAAAGTGTATCTCGTCCTTTAACTGTATACGACGGTGCTCCATCGCCGACGGCTCTCTTAGGCGTTCCTCATCGCA
>CALYOC010000067.1 GCA_945227095.1 uncultured Clostridia bacterium | reverse complement strand
TACACGCGTAAGATCGTCGGCAGCGTCAGATGTGTATAAGAGACAGCTACAAAGGACCCTCCCTTATCATCTGCTACGCTCCGTGTATCAACCACGGAATCAAGGGCTGGCAGAAGGGAATCGCACAGGAGGAGGAGAAGAAGGCAGTCGAGGCAGGATACTGGCACAACTTCCGTTTCGACCCGCGCAAGGCTCAAAACGGAGAGAACCCCTTCACCCTTGACAGCAAGGCTCCGACATCCGATTATAAAGAATTTATTCTCGGCGAGAACAGATACAACAGGCTTGCAAAAGCCTTCCCCGAAAAGGCTGACGCTCTGTTTGACGACGCACAGCAAAGCGCCAAGGAGAAATACGACAGACTTCTCAGATACCAAGAACTGTATAAGCCCGAATAAGTTTAAGTTTAAAGCCCTCTTTCACACGCGTGAAAGAGGGCTTATTGTTTTAAAAAAGCCGCCGTACTCCGACGAGTACTGCGGCTTTAAAATCAAATGAATAACAAATTAAACATTAAATCTAAACAGAACTACATCTCCGTCCTGCATAACATATTCCTTACCCTCGGAGCGCATAAGTCCCTTTTCCTTGCAGGCGTTTACACTTCCGAGGCGAATCAGGTCATCATAGGACACAACCTCCGCGCGAATAAAGCCGCGCTCAAAGTCGGTGTGGATTTTTCCTGCCGCCTGCGGTGCCTTTGTCCCCTTTTTGATTGTCCAGGCTCTGACCTCCGGCTCTCCGGCTGTCAAAAAGCTCATAAGCCCCAAAAGGTCATAGCTCGCGGTGATAAGGCGGTCAAGTCCCGATTTCTTAAGCCCCAAATCCTCCAGGAACATTGCCTTCTCGTCCTTTTCAAGAGAGCTTATCTCCTGCTCGAGTTCGGCACATATAGGAAGTGCGGTCGCGCCCTCCTGTGCCGCAATATTCGATACCGCTTGATAACGGACATTTGTATCTATATTATTTTTAAAGTCATCTTCGCTCATATTGCAGACATAGATAACAGGCTTTGTGGTGAGCAGAAAAACATCGGAAAGAATCTTTTCCTCGTCCTCATCACATTCAACCGTCCTGGCAGGCTTGCCCTGCTCAAGTGTCTCCCTGACGCGTTTTAAAAACTCCACTTCCTTTAAAAGTGATTTATCACCCCTTGCCAGCTTCTCACTCTTGTCAATGCGGCGGGAGAGCATCTCCAAGTCGGAAAAGATGAGTTCAAGATTTATCGTTTCAATATCCCTCAACGGGTCAACAGAGCCCTCGACATGGACTATGTCGTCATTTTCAAAACAGCGAACGACATGAATTATCGCGTCCACCTCTCTGATCTTTGAAAGAAACTTGTTTCCGAGTCCCTCTCCCTTTGAAGCGCCCATTACAAGACCTGCGATGTCTAAAAATTCTATTGTCGCAGGTGTGACCTTCTTCGTACTGTAAAGCTCAGCGAGCTTATCCAAACGCTCGTCCGGAACCGCAACAACGCCGATATTGGGCTCAATGGTGCAAAAGGGGTAGTTGGCACTTTGAGCTCCGGCATTGGTAATAGCATTAAAAAGTGTACTTTTGCCGACATTGGGCAAACCTACAATACCGAGTTTCATCACTTTCTCCTTAAAAAAACAAATCTTATATATGACCGAGTAAACGCCGCAAAACGGCTTTTGCCCGTTCAAATTCCTATCGCTTAAATTAAATACTAAACAATAATAACATATTAAATGTCTTTAAGCAAGGAAAAGCCGCCCGCCGCGCAATAAAATGTTTTACCGACGCGGCAAATACAAAAGGTCCGTTGATAAAAACCAACGGACCTTTAAATTATAAATTATGTATCATTACTCAGCCTGAGGCGCTCCGACCGGGCAAACCCCTGCGCACGCACCGCAATCCAAGCAAGAATCAGCATCAATAGCATACTTGTCATCTGCAGCGGAAATAGCAGATACGGGGCACTCAGCCTCACAAGCACCGCACATAATGCACTCATCACTAATCTTGTAAGCCATTGGACAATACCTCCCTCTCTTATTACTAAAACTATAATATCACATTTTACAAAAAATGCAATACTTTATACCTTTATTTTAAAAAGCAAATTTTGTAATAATTTCGACAAATTGCTTTCCCCGATAAGACGCTCACGGGAAAAGCCTATTCCTCGATATTTCCCAATTCCTTTAATTCTTCCTTATTTACCTTTATTTTGGCGGCGGTTATTGTCTTTATATCCCGACGGTCAAATACCACGGGCGCCGCTTCGGGGCGACTGTCAAGGCGCACCTTAACATATCCGCGCAGAAGGTTGCACTCGACAACTGTGCCGCGCCCCTCCTTAGTCTTGACAATACTGCCTTTACAGGGAGTAATCTTCAGCAGATATTCATACGCATTTTGCTCATACTTTAAGCAGCACATAAGTCTGCCGCAGGTTCCGCTTATCTTGGCAGGGTTTAAGGAAAGTCCCTGCTCCTTTGCCATTTTAATTGCAACAGGCTGAAATTCGCCCAAAAAGGTTGAACAACAAAACGGTCTGCCGCATATTCCGAAACCGCCTATCATCTTGCTCTCGTCCCTGACTCCGATTTGACGAAGCTCGATTCGTGTCCTGAACACGCTCGCAAGGTCCTTGACAAGCTCTCTGAAATCAACTCTGCCGTCGGCTGTGAAATAAAACAATACCTTGGAGCCGTCAAATGTGTACTCCACATCGACAAGCTTCATTTCCAAGCCGTGCTTTTTAATCTTCTCATTACATATCTGCGCCGCTTCAAGCTCCTTTTGCTTATTCTCACGCAGGCGCTCCAAATCTGCCTTGTCGGCAACTCTGATTATAGGTTTGAGCGGCTTAACTATAACGCTGTCGTCAACATCTCTGTTGCTCATAGCGACAACTCCGCACTCCGTTCCGCGCGCAGTTTCAACGATTATATGCTGATTCTTCTTCAACTGCTCTCCGCACGGGTCGAAATAATAAATTTTACCCACATCTTTAAAGCGTATTCCAACTACTTCTGCCATCTATTCTATCTCCTTACTGTTGTCTGTCTTTGCAAAGCCTGTCTGAGTTTCAGACAAAGGCAGGTTATACTGAGTTTATGATTTAGCCTTTTATCCCCGTCATCGGAGAAGTTTCTCAAGGTGTAATACAGATTGTCCAGTTGATTTAATGTATATACTCCGGCGAGCCGCTCGGCACAATCGGCACAAATTCTATCGCTTGTATCCGCACCGCACCTGACGCTCAACGCCTGCGCACATACCTCCGAAAGTGTGTCGATAACCGGAGAGAATGACTGCCTGTCCTTTTCAAGCGCGGATATAGCCTTCATCAGTTCCCACTCGCTGTCACTCAACAGTGCTTCGACAATATCGCGCGATATCTGTATATATCGGTTGTCCGCTTCGCCCCTGATATAGCCGACCGCCCTTGAAATATTGCCCGAACACATTTCAACCGCATCGGCAATTACATCTTCATCCGTTGCGGGAAACTGCTCGTTCAAATATTCTCTGATTTCGCCCTTGTTCGCCCTTTGAAGCGAATACACGGTACAACGAGAGCGTATTGTCTGGAGCATTTCGTTTTTTCTCTCGCAACAGAGGATAAAATACACTCCTCTCGGAGGCTCCTCCAATACCTTTAACAGGGTGTTTTGAGCGGGCGGAAGCATTTCTCCCGCACATTTTAAAATAAAGACCTTGCAATCGCTCTGATTCGCCGAAATAAACGCCTGCGTGCGCACCTCCCTGACGGTATTTATCTTAATATCATCAAACTCAATAACATCGGGATGTGTTCCTCCGAGTACATTTTTACACTCGCGGCACTCCATACAGGGCCTATCGACGCCGCCGCACATAAGCGCCGCCGCCGTGAGCCTTGCAAGGGTGAGTTTGCCCAAGCCCTTTTCACCTTCAAGCAAAACCGCGTGCGGCAAATTTCCGCTAACGGCACAGGTCAAAAGAGAATTGACAATCTTTTCATTTCCGCAAAGTCCTTTAATTTTCATACACCTAACTAAAACTTAATAAACTGCTCTACATCTACGATAAAGACAACCGCTCCGCCGACGGACACCTGCGCAACATCAGCGAGGAAGGAAAGCTCACCGGTGTGATGTTTGTGCTCCGGCTTCTTAACCCGCGTCGAACTGAACTGCTTGATAATATCAAGCGCCTGCTGTACCTTATCGTCCTGTGTTCCGATTAAGACGGTTGTATTCCCCTCTCGCAAAAACTCACCGGTAGATGCGAGCTTTGTCATACGAAATCCCTCTCTTGTCAGAGCGGAAATAACCGCCGAACTGTCATCGTTGTTGATAATGGAAATAATTAGTTTCATAGTCACCCTATCCTTTCTTAACCTTAGGTGAAAATAATGCTTTTATGTGTAAAGTTTTTAAACTTTACATTGTGACATTCTACCAAACCACTGTTGAAAAACATTATTTTATTGTGGAAAAAATTATCTCCTCAAAACCCTCAAAAATTTTTTTATTTTCTACTTGACAAAAATCGCGCCCAAAAATTCGGCTTCACCCAAAATCTCGAAAAATCGACATAAAATGTCAAACTTCGAGGTCAAAAACCCTATTTTTAAGCAATTTTTCGCCAAATTTCAAATTTCTTTCTTTCAATTGAAATCCGGGATTTTACCACCCGAAAGAATTTACCTTATACTTAAAATTTGTTAAATTGCACAAATTTTAATCTTTTCCACATAGTTTTCCACAGAAAAAATTGATTATTTGTCAACCATCATACTGTAAAGAAAAAAACTTTACAAAGGCTGATGAAACCACTGTTTTTGTGGAATTTTAACAAAAATACAAATGCGCCTGTTTAAAATATAATCTGCGCCAAGGCGATAATCGCAGGTATCGTTACTATACCAATCACGGTTGTATTCATAATACACTTTGACGCATGTCCTACATCCTTGCCGTACTGCGCGGCAAACATAGCCGTATTATTAGCGCTTGCGGGACAAGCCGAGATAACCGCCGCAACCGCCAATGTTTTCCTGTCTCTTATACACATCTCCGAGCACACGAGACAAGAGGCAATCTCGTA
>CALYOC010000066.1 GCA_945227095.1 uncultured Clostridia bacterium | reverse complement strand
AATATCCGCTTGTTTAATAAATTGATTTTAAATTTACCGCCGCTCGAATTTCGATCGGCGGTATTCTTTTTTTTTTATTCATTTATACCGAGAAATTATCGGTAAAAAATTTGATTATTGATAGTTTTTATAATATAATTATATTTATAAGTATTTATTTTATCTTTTAATTAAATCAGGAGTTTTTAATATGGATAAGGTCAAAGAATATTTTGAAGGCGTAAAGGGTAAAAGGGTGGCTTTTTTGGGACTCGGTATAAGCCACATACCGCTTATTAAAAAATACTGTGCGTACGGTGCAAGGGTGACTGCCTGCGATATGAGGAGTATGGAGCAGCTCGGTGCGGATATTGATGAAATCCGCGGGCTTGATATCGAGTATCATTTGGGCGAGGATTATTTGAAAGGACTTGAAAAATTCGATATAGTTTTCAGAACACCGGGTATCAAGTATTTCCTGCCGGAAATACAAGCCGCCGTTAGCAGCGGAGTAAAGGTGACGAGCGAAATTGAGATGTTTTTTGAGCTTTGTCCGTGTAAGATAATCGGAATCACCGGCTCGGACGGAAAGACGACAACTACTACCGTAATTTCCGAAATTCTTGCCAAGCAGGGCTATACCGTTCACAAGGGCGGTAATATCGGAATACCGCTTTTCCCGATTATCGAGTCTGTAAAGCCGGAGGATATTGCAGTTGTTGAATTGTCCTCATTCCAGCTTATTTCAATGAAGGACAGTCCGCAGGTTGCGGTAGTTACAAATGTGACGCCCAATCATCTCAATGTTCACAAAGATTATCAGGAGTATATTGACGCAAAGCGCAATTTGGTAATCCATCAATCGGACAATTCCCGCACGGTTTTGAACGCCGACAACGATGTGACATCGGGTGTGTTTAAAAAAGATGTAAAAGGTGAGCTTTTGGAGTTTTCCACCCGTGAAATGCCGCAAAAAGGCGCATTTTGGGATAAGAAAACAGGTGAAATAATATTTAATGACAACGGAAAAAAGACCGTTATTATGAACAGAAAAGATATTAAGCTTGTCGGAGACCACAATGTTGAGAATTACCTCGCCGCAATATGTGCCGTAAGAGGGCTTGTTGATGATGAAAGCATTGTCTGCGTCGCGCGCACCTTCGGCGGAGTTGAGCACCGAATGGAGCTTTGCAGGGAGCTTGGGGGAGTAAAGTTTTATAACGATTCAATCGCTTCAAGCCCAAATAGAACGAAGGCGGGGCTTTTAGCGTATAATCAGAAAATCATCTTAATCGTCGGCGGGAAAAATAAAGGTCTTAATTATGACGAATTGGGAACAATTATAAATGACAAGGTCAAGTACCTGATTTGTATGGGTGACACAGGACCGATGATTAAACAGTGCACAATGAAAGCGGCAAATTATGATAGTGAAAAGATAGGTATATTTGAGGTTGAGGATATGGAGCAGGCGGTCAATAAGGCTTACTCTCTCGCCGAGAGCGGAGATGTAGTCGCTCTGTCCCCTGCGTCCACAAGTTTTGATAAATACAGGAACTTTGAATACAGAGGAAGAGATTTTAAGGAAAAGGTTAATAACCTGAAATAATATAAGTGCATTTTCGGAGGTTTTAATGGAAATCGGCAGAATACTTGAAAAATTATGCACCTGCGACGGAGTTTCGGGGTGCGAGGATTCGGTTGCGGAGTGTGCAAAAGGCTTTTTGCGCGAGTTCGGAGCCGTCAGTGTTGATAAATTGGGCAGCGTCTCAATGCACCGCGAGGGAAGCGGTAAGCATTTTCTCATAGACGCTCATATGGACCAGATAGGGCTTATTGTAACAGGTATAACCGACGACGGTTTTTTGAAGGTCAGCAGGTGTGGGGGAACGGATCTGCGCACCTTGACGGCGGCTCAGGTCACCGTATGGGGAAAGAAGCCTGTTTACGGCATTATATGCAGTAAGCCGCCACACCTTATGTCTGACGAGGAGTCCGACAAGGCGGCAAAGTGCGAGGACATTGCCATAGATATAGGTTTTAGTAAAGAAAAGGCGCAGGAGCTTGTCAGCGTAGGCGACAGAGTTTCGTTTGCGGCAGGCTTTGAAAGGCTGGAGGGTGATATTGTCTGCTCAAAGTCAATTGACAACAGAGCGGGTATGGCGGCGGCGATTCGTTGTCTTGAAATTCTCTCGCACAGAGAGAGCACGGCAGAGATAACCGTCAACTTTTCCGTACAGGAGGAAACGGGCTGTACCGGCGGCGGTGTAGCCGCCTTTGATAAGCGAGCGGATTTTGCACTTGTGACAGATGTCTCGTTTGCCAAGCAACCCGGCGTATCGGAGAATGATTCATCACCTATGGGAAGCGGTGCGATGATTGCCTTCGGACCTGTGCTTGACACGCAGATGAGTAAGGAGCTTGAGCGCCTTGCAAGGTATAATAAAATCGGATATACGATAGAAGTATGTCCCGGCAGGACGGGAACAAATGCCGACAACATTCTTTCAGGGGCAGGCGGTGTGAAAACGGCGGTAATTTCAATGCCTATCAAGAATATGCACACTCCTGTCGAGGTTGTCAAGTTAAGCGATATTGAAGCCGTGGCACAACTTATGGCTGAATTTATCCTGTCAAAGGAGGTTGAGTGATGAACAGATTTGTTAAACCCCTTTGTGAGCTCAACGGAGTTTCCGGAGACGAAGGAGCTCTCAGAAAATATATCCTGTCAAATATAGGAGACAATCCGTATAAAATAGATAATCTCGGAAATATAATTGTCGATAAAAAGGGAAGAAAAACTCCGAAGAATAAGATAATGATTAGCGCTCATATGGACGAGGTCGGCTTTATCGTGACAGGAATAACGGACGACGGATATATTAAATTTGCGCCGGTGGGCGGCGTAGACGCACGCGTGATTTTTTCAAAAAGGGTGCGTATAGGTGAAAAGGTCGGAGTCGTGTGCGTAGTGCCTATTCACCTGACCGATAAGGATAAGAAAAGAGATATACCTAAAATTAAGGATATGTATATCGACATAGGTGCTTCGGATAAGAAGCAGGCGCAGCAGTTTGTAAGTCCGGGTGACAGCGTATATTTTGAAAACGACTTTGTATGCTATGGGGAGGGCTTTGTCAGGGCAAAGGCTCTTGATGACCGATTCGGCTGTGCCGTTATGCTTGAAATGATAAACGGTGAAATCGAGTATGATACAACATTTACCTTTGTCGTTCAGGAGGAGGTCGGACTTGTCGGCGCTACTGCTGCTGCATATACCGTATCTCCCGATATTGCTATCGTGCTCGAATCAACTACCGCAAACGATGTCGCCGATGTTGAGGGGCTTGATAAAGTTTGTTCACTTTCCGAGGGCGCTGTAATTTCCTTTATGGATTCGAGAACGGTGTATGATAAACTTCTTTACGATACCGCGGTAAAAACGGCGCATGAAAATAATATCCCGTGGCAGACAAAGACTCGGATTGCAGGCGGTAATGACGCAGGGGCAATACAGGTTGCCGGCAGTGGGTGCAAGGTGATCGCCGTGTCTCTGCCTTCAAGGTATCTTCACAGTGCCGGATGTGTCGGACATATCGATGATATGAAGAGTATTGAAAAGCTTATTCCCAAGCTTATTGAGGCGTTTGCAGAACTTGATTTATGATAAGATTTGTCGATGATTCGCTTACACAGACGGTTTATGAGTTTAAGAATGACAGCGCCTTCACCGTGAGGATAAAGGCTCTTTTAAAGGCATATTCGGGTACACAAATGGGTGAATTTTGGGTTCAAAATCCCGAAGACCCCACCGCTTTGATTTCAAAGAGTGCGTCGGTTGTAACGTTGTGTATGAATGAGGGCGCGGATATAGCCGAGATACGCGATTTTATCGGGTTTGTGGGCTTTGACTGCTTGGAGGGTGAACTGAAGGATTTAAGGGCAATCGGAGTCGAGTGTAATTCGAGCGGACATATTCTCTTTCGCAAGGCGGGTTGTCCGAAAGCCGATTTGACCTCCTTTGAGGAACGCTCGTTGCAGGACAGTTTCAGTATAATTGAGAGATGTTTTTCCACAGATTGTTCACCGCAGACCTATGCCGATTTTTCCCACCGAATAAGGCATTCGGCGGCAGATTATGTGTGCAGCGGTCCGAGCACGGCTATGGCGGTGAGCTAGTTTGAAGGGCTTGGAGTTTTGGGCGCGGTTGCCACTTTGCCTCAGTTTCGGAAAAGGGGACTTGCAAGCGAAAGTGTAAACAAACTTTTCGCGAAGTATCCGGATGTCGGGTTTTATGCATTGATTGAAAACGAGAAGCTGTTGCCCTTTTACAACAGTTTGGGTTTTAAAAAATATTCATTTTGGGGTAGTGTAAAAAATGGAGCAGAATTTTTTTGATTTAAGTGATGAGGTGCTTTCTCTTTCTTCGCGCGCCGAGGAACTCTGCGCGGAAAATTTTCGTTATATTGACTCCGTGACAGAGTATAATCAGGTAAAGGTGTTAAATGCTTTTATTAAAAACGGAGTCGGCGAGCGCCATTTGACAGAGAGTACGGGATATGGCTACGGCGACGAGGGCAGAGATGTGCTGGACAAGGTTTTTGCCGATGCGTTTGAGTGTGAAGCGGCAATTGTCAGGCAGTCATTTACCTGCGGAACTCATACTTTGGGTATTGCGCTTTTCGGTGTTTTAAGACCGGGCGACACCCTTTTGTGTGTCACCGGCACGCCTTATGATACAATTCACGATGTAATAGGTATTTCCGGCTCAAAGGGTATGGGATCGTTAAAGGATTTCGGAGTGAATTATAAGCAGGTTGAGCTCGCTGACGGCAAGGTGGATATTGAGAAGGTAAAATCCGAGTTGAGAAACGACGGCACAATTAAAATGGTATATATTCAGCGTTCTCGCGGATATGCCACAAGGGATACATTAAGCGTTGACGAAATTTCGGAAATTGCCGCGCAGGTTAAGTCTTGCAGCAGAGCGATTGTGTTTGTTGACAACTGTTACGGCGAATTTACGGAGAAAAAAGAGCCCGTGAGCGTCGGAGCGGATTTAATGGCAGGCTCTTTGATTAAAAATCCGGGCGGAGGAATATCCAGAAC
>CALYOC010000065.1 GCA_945227095.1 uncultured Clostridia bacterium | reverse complement strand
ATACTCGCTCTCTCCGACTGAATACTCCTCTGGAAAAGCGACAAGATATAAGAGCCTGTCAATCGTATCTTCGCTCAAACGGTGTGAAAAACACTCCTTTGCCCTCTCTCGCAGAATGCCGCAGCCTGTTCGCAACAGGTATATAAAAGCCTTATCCTCACCGTGTAAATCGGTGAAGAATAAATCAGCGGGAGCTATCATACGGCGATATTATTTACAAGAAGTATTGTACTCGCCAATAACATTTGAGCGATAAAGTAAGTTGTGAGATTGACCGCTTTTAACGGGAAATTTTTCTTTTGATTCTCGTTTCCGAACATACAAAACACAAGTGTTCCGTCCGAAATGACAAACAACACCGCACCGACAACGAGGACGACCGCGCAAAATACGCTGTGCTCGATGACAATTGAGGAAAGAGTGATTGCCATAGAGAGCATTGTAGCTATTGTAGCGCAGTAAAACACGACGGGAACGGCGGCTATTCCGAGTTTAATCTTTGCCGCAAACTTAACGATAACCGCGATTACGATTACAGCGGCTATAATCACATATGTTTGCCAGGAAATTTTAAATCCGAAGTTGAGTATTGCATAGATATACGCAATTACATACATTATATGTCCTGCCAAGAACGCGAGTAAGCCCGATACAAAGGACAACGCTTCGCCGAGCTTTGAATCCTCCGGCAGAAACGGCTTCAAGTGAAGAAGTAAATCTCCGAGCCAACCGCCGATAAGTCCGAGCACCATATAAAGGGCAAAAGTTCCCCACTCAACCTTGCAGGCAAGATAGATGCCGTAGGCGAGGAAAACAGACGCGCTCGCCATTTTAAGCACAAAACTTTTAACGCAGGGCTTCGGCCATTGCGCCTTAATAAAAAGCGGGAATACACATATTTCCGCCGCCCAAAACAGCGCGATAATCACAATATCAAAAACAGAAAGTGATGCAAACATAAGAAATATTTCCTTTCAAAAAACTATACAAATATATATTATCACAAAAAACTTTATAAGACAATAAATATATAAATAAAATATTATAAACATCCGTTTTTAACAAGAATCACGGATTAAAAACCCAGCCGAAATACAATCGTTAAAAGAAAATTTTCAAATCTAACAAAATTGAATGAACATAAAAACAACCCTGTCTTGAATTTCAAGGCAGGGTATTTTTGCACCTGATAAGTGAATTTTTTATTAGTTTTTGTTTGGTTTTGGTGATTCTCAAATATACGCAAAATCCTGAAAAATCCCGCGGTTGTGCGGCTTTTCGGGCATAAAAAATTCAGCTGAATCCTTTTGGAACCAGCTGAAAAATGGTCGGAGTGACTGGATTTGAACCAGCGATCTCTTGCTCCCGAAGCAAGCGCGATACCAAACTTCGCTACACCCCGATAAGACGCGTATTAAAGTATAAAATAAGAAAGCGATTTTGTCAAGTTAATTTAACACAATATTTCATTTTTTCATATAGTGAAAATAGCGGTGAGAAAAAATGCGACTCAAATATCCCGAATTTAAACGACGCAGCCGCTGATGGTGGTGTATTTATGAATCCTGTTTTAATGGCGCTTTTAGGCGGTTTATTCACCTGGGGAGTGACCGCTCTGGGCGCGTCAACAGTCTTCTTTTTCAGAAAAATCAATGAAAAAGTCTTAAATTTTATGCTCGGATTTTCAGGGGGAATAATGATTTCCGCTTCCTTTTGGTCCCTGCTGAAGCCCGCTTTGGAAATGGCAAAAAACTATTTTTCCGCCGTATGGATTCCTATTGCGGCGGGCTTTGCCGCAGGCGGCGCTTTTCTTTTTATATCCGACAAAATTGTTTCAAAATCAAAGTTTCTCAACAGCTCCGGAACGCACGGCACAGGCATTGGTAAGAGAGCATTTTTACTTGTTCTTGCCATTACCGTTCACAATATCCCCGAGGGCATGGCATTCGGAGTTGCCTTTGGAAGTGCGGCTCAGGGCAGTACTCAATTGGCGGGCGCAATCGCACTGACAGTTGGAATCGGACTTCAAAATTTCCCGGAGGGAATGGCGGTGTCAGTACCCCTGCGCACAGAAGGTATGAGCCGTTTTAAAAGCTTTATGTTCGGTCAGTTGTCCGCTGTTGTCGAACCTATTTCGGCAATAATCGGCGCGCTGATAGTAAGACTCATAAGCCCCATTCTCCCCATTATGCTCGCATTTGCGGCAGGAGCAATGATATTCGTCGTAGTTGACGAACTGATACCCGAGGCCTGCTCGGAACAGTCAAAGGAAGCGACCGTCGGAGCGCTGATAGGCTTTCTCATTATGACCGTTATGGATATTGCACTTTAATAATATTCAAAGGGAATACTTGTAATCGGGGGATTTTTAGTTTATACTATAAATAATTTGTGAAAAGCCGACGACTCCCGTCCATCGGGAAATCAAAGCTTTTATGCAGAAAAAATGACAAAACGGAGGAATGTTAAAATGGCAAAAAAAGGCAAATTTTATATCACAACTGCCATTGCGTACACATCGCGCAAACCACACATCGGAAATAGCTACGAAATTGTATTGACAGATTCAATCGCCCGCTATAAACGAATGCAGGGTTACGATGTGTTTATGCTCACCGGAACCGACGAGCACGGTCAAAAAATCGAAGAATACGCGTCCGAAGCCGGTGTTTCTCCGAAAGAATATGTAGATAAGGTTTCCGGGGAAATCAAGCAAATTTGCGATATTCTCGACACAAGCTACGACAAATTCATCAGGACAACCGACGATTATCACGAAAAGGTTGTTCAAAAAATATTTAAAAAACTCTACGACCAGGGTGATATTTACAAGGGAGAGTACGAGGGTCTTTACTGCACTCCCTGTGAGTCCTTCTGGACACAGGCGCAATTAGTTGACGGAAAATGCCCCGACTGCGGCAGAGAGGTTAAGCCCGCAAAGGAAGAGGCGTATTTCCTGCGCCTTTCAAAATACCAAAAGCAGCTTGAAGAATTTATCGAAAGCAACGAAAACTTCATCTACCCCGAAAGCAGAAAAAAAGAGATGTTGAACAACTTTATCAAGCCCGGTCTTGATGATTTGTGCGTTTCAAGAACATCATTTAAATGGGGCATACCTGTTTCATTTGACGATAAGCATGTCATCTATGTATGGATTGACGCACTTTCAAACTATATAACCGCGCTGGGATATGACCCCGACGGCAGCTCTGATTTGTATAAAAAATACTGGCCCGCAGATGTTCATATCATAGGCAAGGACATTGTTCGATTCCACACAATTTACTGGCCCATTATGCTTATGGCATTGGGAGAGCCGCTTCCGAAACAGGTTTACGGACATCCATGGCTGCTTTTCGGAGAGGATAAGATGAGCAAGTCAAAGGGAAATGTCATTTACGCAGACACCCTCGTAGAACTGTTCGGCGTTGACGCGGTAAGATACTACTTACTTTCCGAAATGCCGCACGCGCAGGACGGCTCTATCAGTTACTCCACTATCATCGAGCGCTTTAACTCCGACCTTGCAAACACATTAGGTAATCTCGTCAACAGAACTATTGCAATGAGCAACAAGTATTTCGCAGGCGAAATCAAGGCTCCCGTATGCGGCGAAGAAATTGACGGTCAGCTCAAAGAATTCGCCTTAAACACAGTGGAAAAGGTTGAGGAATTTATGACCTCATACCGCATAAGTGACGCCCTTTCCGCAATTATCGACCTGGCTCGCAGGTCAAACAAATACATTGACGAAACAATGCCCTGGGCACTCGCAAAGGACGAGTCAAAACAAGACAGGCTCGCCACGGTATTATACAACCTCTTGGAATCCATCAGGTTTATCGCCGTGCTTTTACAGCCGTTTATGCCCTCGACAAGTGAAAAGATTTTTTCACAGATGTTATGTGATATAAAGGACTATGATTCCTTGAGCAAATTCGGAGCGCTTAAGCACTCGGCAAAGGTGGGTGAAGCTCAACCCCTTTTCTCACGAATTGACCCGGAGAAAAAGTTTAAAGAGATAGAGCAGCTCACCGCCGCAGACAACGCAAAGCCCGAAAAGGAAAAGCCGCAAGGTGTGGCAAAGATAGGAATTGAGGATTTTGCAAAAGTTGAACTCACCGCGGCGCTTGTCACGGACTGCGAGCCCATTAAAAAGTCCAAAAAACTTTTAAAGCTCACCTTAAATGACGGAACGGACGATGCGAGAACGGTTTGCTCCGGTATCTCCCCTTGGTACAAGCCGGAGGATTTAATCGGTAAAACCGTTATACTTGTCAGCAATCTCAAACCGGCAAAGCTCTGCTCCGTGGAATCAAACGGAATGGTGCTTGCCGCCGATTGTCCGGACGGAGATGTCAAGGTTATCTTCCTCGACGGAGTGCCGGCAGGAGCAAAAATAAGATGATGACAAACATTTTCGACACACACGCTCATTACGACGATGAACAATTTAACGAGGACAGAAGTGCGCTTCTGTCCTCGCTTAAAAATAAGGGAGTTTCCGGAGTTATCAACTGCGCCACAACTCCCGATTCCGCGCGCTTTACAATAGAGCTTTGTAAAAAGTATGACTTTATCTACGCCGCGGTAGGACTTCACCCCGAAAATATGGACGAGGTTTGTGAAAACGATTTATCCTTGATTAGAGAATTAGCCGAGAGTGAGAAAAAGATTGTCGCAATAGGTGAAATCGGGCTCGATTACTATTGGGATACATCGTTAAAAGATAAACAGCTCGAATTCTTTGAAAGACAAATTATTCTTGCCAACGAGCTTGACCTGCCTGTAATAGTGCATGACAGAGAGGCTCACGCAGATACCCTCGCCCTATTGAAAAAGCACAAGCCGAAAGGTGTACTGCACTGCTTTTCGGGAAGTGTCGAAACTGCCGAGGAAATACTATCTCTCGGAATGTATATCGGTATCGGCGGAGCCGTGACCTTTAAGAATGCGAAAAAGCCCGTTGAAGTTGTGCGAATTGTACCCGATGACCGTCTGCTTCTTGAAACGGACTGTCCGTATATGTCCCCTGTTCCGGTCAGAGGAAAGATAAACGACTCCTCGCTGATTGCACACACCGCACAGAGAATTGCCGAAATACGCGAAACCGACGCACAACACCTCATCGACAGGTGCACCG
>CALYOC010000064.1 GCA_945227095.1 uncultured Clostridia bacterium | reverse complement strand
TACGAGCGTGCCTCTTGTCTCGTGGGCTCGGAGATGTGTATAAGAGACAGGGCTTTGCCTTGTCGTGGGACTCGGCAATGAGGATATAACTCCGGACGCGCTTGGGCCAAAAACAGCTTCGGGAGTGCTTGCAACAAGGCATATTGATGAGCAGTTGAAGCGTTCTGCCGGTCTGGAGCAATTAAATCCGGTTGCGGTCATAACTCCCGGAGTGTTGGGTAAAACGGGGATAGAGAGCGCGGAGACGGTAAAGAGTATTGTTCGCCGAATAGAGCCCGCCTGCGTCATCGTGGTGGATGCGTTTGCGGCAAGGGAGCTGTCGCGGCTGGGCTGTACCGTGCAAATAACGGATGCGGGAATTTCTCCGGGTTCGGGAGTGGGAAACAGCCGAAAGGAGCTCAGCAAAGGGAGTTTGGGTGTGCCTGTTATTTCTATCGGAGTTCCCACCGTTGTTGACGCCGTGACACTTGCGGCTGATATTTTGGATTGTGATGATGAGGGAGAGTGTAAAAAAACGGTCGGAGCAGATGATATGTTTGTAACTCCGAGGGAGATTGACTCGCTTGTCGATACTGCGGCAAAGCTTCTCTCGGTTAGTATAAACAGGGCGCTGCAGCCCGATTTTACCGGTGAGGAGATAGAGTTGCTGCTGTAATATTTATTTTTTTGTCACATATATTTATAGCGTGTCCGATTATTATATGTGGCGGAGGAAAAATATGAAAGAAAAGAAATTTAAAACGGCTCTGTTCAATATCTCATGGGTGGTTGCTCTTTTGATTCTGGCGGCAGTGGCGATGGTAAAGCTCTATCCCGAAAGCTCGGCTGTTTTTGATAATATTGTGAAATATTCCGTAAAACTCAGCGTTGCCTCGGCAGAGCTTGAGTATATACATTCCGAATTATCGTTTTTTAACATTGTAAATAACGAGGTGGAGAATCCTCTTAAAAGGGTTGAGGACAGCCGGCTTGATTTGACTCGTACGGACGATGATATTTTGAAGTCCATAAAGGCGGCGAAAGAGAGGGAAAAGACAACGAAGAAGGAAAAGGGCGGAGATGTGATTGACAGGACATATGTCAAGGTGGAGAATATGCTCTCTTACTCCAATGTCAAGGTGCAAAACAGGACAAAAAAGAGTGTGGATATCAAGGGTATTTTAAAGCAGGGAGCAAATCTTAAAATAGATGATATAAGCAAGCCGACCGTTCTCATATACCACAGTCACACTTGCGAGAGTTATATGACTCTTGATAAATCCTGGTGGGAGAAGGGGTTTTCTCCGCGAAGCACCGACCCCGGCAAAAATATGATTAGAGTGGGGGACGCCATATGTGAGCAGCTTGAGCTTGCGGGGATAAATGTCATACACGATGAAACGGTGTACGACTCCGATTATCCCAATGCCTACAAGAATTCGGGCAAGGGAATACAGAAGATTTTGGATAATAATCCGAGTATAAAGGTCGCGATAGATATTCACCGCGACGCAGTTGATTCGGGCACTGTCAGGTATAAGCCCGTCGCGGAGATAAACGGAAAGCGTGCGGCACAGCTTATGATAATTACAGGCTGTGAGGAGGATTACATAAAGGATTTTCCGAATTGGCGGCAAAATCTGCGCTTTGCGCTGAATTTGCAAAACAAGTGTGAGCAGATGTTCCCCGGACTTATGAGGCCGGTGTATTTTGCCGACAGGAGATATAATATGTATAAGCTGAATAACTCCGTATTGATTGAGATGGGAAGTGACGCAAACACCTTGGAACAAGCCGTTTACTCAGGAAAGATGTTGGGCAGGGCTTTGTCGGAGATGTTGTTGGAATATGTTTAAAATCAGAAGAAGTTTAAAAGAGAGGCGTTTTGTAATATCGGTGTTGTTTTTGTGCTTGTGCGTGGGAGCGGCGGGAATTTTTTTCGCATATGTCAATTCGAGGTCGATTTGCTTCGGAGATGTGCTCGACTCCGACTGGTATTTTTCGCAGGTAAAAAGCATCGTAAACTATTTAGGTAAAACTTTTGATAGTTTTAGTATTTAAAAAATTATTTATTTGTGGTAGAATAACTTTATTAGGCGAATAAAGACACTTGCTCTTATCCGCACCGGCGGATATAAATTTTTGCAGTTGCCCTGAAGGAGATACTAAATGCCTTTTGATAAAGACCACATAAGAAATTTTTGCATTATTGCCCATATTGACCACGGAAAGTCAACCCTGGCAGACAGATTGCTTGAAAAAACGGACTCTGTCGCCGAGAGGGATATGACCGAACAGTTGCTTGACAATATGGACCTGGAGCGCGAGAGGGGAATTACAATTAAATCTCACGCGGTCACCTTGAAATATACCGCCGAGGATTCGCAGGAATATATGCTAAACCTAATCGACACCCCCGGTCATGTAGATTTTAACTACGAGGTTTCAAGGTCGCTTGCCGCCTGTGAGGGCGCGGGGCTGATAATTGACGCGTCGCAGGGCATTGAAGCGCAGACGCTTGCGAACACCTATCTCGCCCTCGACCACGATTTGGAGATTGTACCGGTTATCAATAAAATTGATTTACCCGCCGCAGACCCCGACAGAGTTGCCGTTGAGGTAGAGGAGGTTATCGGTATTCCGTGTATGCAGGCGCCGAGAATTTCCGCCAAGACGGGTGAAAATGTCGGGCAGGTGCTTGAGCGCATTGTCGCGGATATACCTGCTCCCGACGGTAATGACGACTTGCCCTTGCGCGCGCTCATTTTTGACAGCGTGTATGACTCCTACCGAGGAGTAATAGTCTATGTCAGAATTGTTGACGGAAAAATCAAGGTCGGTGACACAATGCTTATGATGGCTACCGGTGCTAAGTTTACGGTGGTTGATGTCGGAGTTTTGCGCGCCACTTCTTTGGAGAGCACAGGTGTTCTGTGCTCCGGCGAGGTCGGCTACATCACCGCTTCAATAAAAACCGTTCACGACGCAAAGGTCGGTGATACCGTCACCGTAGCGGACAATCCTGCAGCAGAGCCGTTAGAGGGTTACAGAAATGTCAATCCCGCCGTTTTCTGCGGCGTTTATCCTGCCGACGGCGCGGATTATGAGAACTTGAGAGACGCCTTGGAAAAACTTCAGCTCAACGACGCGTCTCTGACATATGAGCCGGAGACATCGGGTGCGCTCGGTTTTGGCTTCAGGTGCGGCTTTTTAGGTCTTTTGCATATGGAGATTATTCAGGAGCGCTTGGAGAGGGAATATGACTTAAATCTTGTTACAACAATTCCGAGTGTTGAGTACAAGGTGCATTTGACCGATTCGAGCGTTGTTGTGATAGATAACCCGACGCTCTATCCCGACCCTGCGCTGATAAATTACTGCGAGGAGCCTATAACCACGGCGCATATATACAGCCCGGCTGATTATGTCGGCTCAATTATGGAGCTGTGCCAGGACAGGCGCGGCGTGTTTAAGGATATGACATATGTCACTAAGGACAGCGTTGATATATTCTATGAACTGCCGCTGAATGAGCTAATATATGACTTTTTCGATTGTCTGATATCAAAGACGAGGGGATATGCCTCCTTTGACTATGAAATCAAGGAATACAGACGCTCCGACCTTGTTAAACTCGATGTGCTTTTGAACGGCGAGACGGTTGACGCGTTGTCCTTTATCATGCACCGCGAAAAGTCGCAGATAAAGGCTCGAAAAATAGCCGAGAAGTTAAAGGGCAATATTCCAAGACAGCTTTTTGAGATACCGATTCAGGTTGCCGTGGGCGGCAGAGTTATAGCGCGTGAAACCGTAAAGGCTATGAGGAAAGATGTCCTTGCCAAGTGCTACGGCGGCGACATCACGCGTAAGAAAAAGCTCCTTGAAAAGCAAAAAGAAGGAAAGAAGCGTATGCGCCGCTTCGGAAGCGTTGAGGTTCCGCAGGAGGCGTTTATGGCGGTTCTTAAATTAGATGATGAATAAAAGTAATTTAGGAATATATATACATATACCCTTTTGTCGCAGTAAATGCCCTTACTGCGACTTTTATTCGTTTGTCGGTGCAGATGAAGAGAAAGCGGAATATCTCGCCGCGCTGAAAAGCAGTATATCTTATTGGGGAAAGGCGCTTTTGGGGAGAAAGGCGGACACTTTATATATTGGCGGCGGAACTCCGTCGAGCCTTTCCGGCGAGGAGCTCGCCGAAGTGATACATGCCGCGAAGCGCGCTTTTTCCTTCACCGAGGGGGAGATAACCGTTGAGTGTAATCCGAGGGATTGCAGTGAGGAACTGTTCGGGGCACTTTCCACCTCCGGAGTCAACAGAATATCCTTGGGTATGCAGTCTGCAAATGACATCGAGCGGCGCGCGCTTGGCAGAACTGCGGATTCGGAAAAGGTCATCAGTTGTGTAAAACTTGCTAAAAATGCCGGTATAGACAATATCAGCGTTGATATAATGCTCGGGGTGCCGAAGCAAACTCTGTCAACGCTCGAAAATACAGTAAAATTTTGCGCCGATATGGGAGTCAGCCATGTCAGCGCGTATATGCTCAAATTGGAGCCGGGAACATATTATTATAAAAACGCCGAGAGGTTATCCCTCCCGGACGATGATTCGGTTGCACAGATGTATCTGCGTTGTGTCGAGCTTCTCTCTCAATACGGTTATAAGCAGTATGAAATATCAAATTTTGCAAAGCCGGGCTTTGAGAGTAAGCATAACCTTAAGTATTGGAAACTTGAAGATTACTTGGGAATCGGGCCGTCGGCTCATTCCTTTATTGACGGCAAGCGGTTTTATTATCCAAGGGATATAAAAAGTTTTGAGAGCGCTCTTGAGCCTGTTTTTGACTGTGAGGGCGGTGAGTGGCAGGAGCGGGTAATGCTTGCTCTCAGGCTCAGCGAGGGACTTGACCTGTCAGAATTCGATAAATCGCGTAGTGATGAACTTCTGCGAAAGATAAAGGTGTATACGGATAATTCGTTTGCCGAAAGGACGGCAAAAGGATTTCGCCTGACTCCGAAGGGTTTTTTGGTGTCTAATACAATTATAGGTGATTTGGTTGATTCGCAGTGAGTATAAAAATAAACGCGGTCTGTGGAAATAATTTCCATAGACCGCGTTTTGTTCTTTAATTCCTGCTTTATCAAGCAGGATTTTAGTCAATCTGCAAACGCCTCTTGTCGGGAGTCTCGATTTTTTCTTTGG
>CALYOC010000063.1 GCA_945227095.1 uncultured Clostridia bacterium | reverse complement strand
AATCAAGCATACTTTGGTTCGCCTTACGGCTTTCCTTATATTGCGGCCAGCCGACGGTTAACACATGATGTAAATCGTGCTCTTTTACCTTGCCGAAAAATTCGAGCTTGTAATCATGACCTCTTTTTTCAAGCAAATCAGCCATATAAAATGTTGCGCCCTTGATAAAATCCTGCTCACTCGAAAGCAGCCACGCCGGCGGAAGCTCTCCCAAGTCGAGCACCTCCTCAAAAGTGAGGTAAGGCATTTTCTTATAATCCTTGCCGATAACCGTCGACGAACACGCCCACGCAATTGCTCCGCGCCGGATTTTAAACATTCCGCAGGTGAGTCCTATCGCCTTGAAGTTGAGTCCGCTTTTTTGTGTATTATAGTATTTGCACAATTCATCACTATTATTAGTAATTGCGCTGTAAGCGGCTAAAAGTCCGCCCGCGGAGTCACCCGTGAGAAAAAGATTGTCCCTGTCAACCTGCGGATATTCCTCGGCGTGTTCGAAAATCCACTTAAATGCTCTCATAATATCCCTCAACTGGTCGGCAAATACAACCTCCGGCGCAAGCGGGTAATCAATAGATATAACCGTAAAGCCATGCGCCGCCAAATGAAGATTGTAGTTGAGGTTCAAATCCCTTGTGCCGTACATAAGTCCGCCGCCGTGAATGTCGATAATGGTATGCAGTTTATCGACAGTCCCCTTCGGGTAATAGATGTCGAGCATATGAGTGCTTTTGCCGTCTTCAATATACGGAATGTCGCGCACCATATCCATTTCCACATCGGGCGGTACAACCGGTCTTTTCGCGTCATTTTTTTCACATATTTTCCAAAATTTTTTTAATATAGGTGTTTTTAAGTTCATTTCAAAAAACCTCCGTCAACGGTCAAGGTCTGACCGGTTATAAACGACGAGTCCTCTCCGGAGAGGAACAACACGGCTCTAACGACATCCTCCGCAGTGCCTATTCTTCCGAGCGGCGTCATCTGCCGCAGCTGCTCGGTGCTCTGCTCGTCAAGGCACGCGTTCATAGGTGTATCAATCACTCCGGGAGCAATACAGTTGACCCTGATTCCGGACGGCGCGAGCTCGTCCGCAAGCGCTTGCGTAAGTCCGATAACCGCCGCCTTGCTCGCGGAATATGCCGCCTCACAACTTGCGCCTCTCACTCCCCAGATTGATGATATATTTATAATTATTCCCTTTTTCTCGGCGTTCATCTGTCTGAACGCCTCCTCGCAGCAAAAGTAGGTTCCCTTAATATTTGTATCAAGAATTCTGTCAAGCTCCTCGTCCGCAAGGAGCTGAAAGCAACCTATCGAATCGACTCCTGCACAATTTACGAGTATATCGACAGGTCCGAACAGACGGCGGGCCGCCTCAAACATAGCCTTTACCGCGGAATGGTCCCTGACATCTGCCGCAATCGCCGCGGCGTGAGCCGGGAACTGCGCCTCAAGTGCCAGCGCCGCCTCACAGTTCTTATTATAGTTGAGCACCGTGTCAAATCCGCGCTCCAGAAATGCCCTCGCCACCGCCGAGCCGATACCGCCCGACGCTCCGGTCACCAAAACTGTCATTATTTACCTCTTGCAATTTACATAATTGTAATAATTTATTCATCTATGATTTAACATAATTATATATCATTGATATGTAAAAAACAATCCGTTTTGCAAAAGAAGAATGTTTTTACAATCCCTTCAATCAAAATTTAATAAAAAACGACTGTGTCTTGAACGCTTTGGCAAATTTGTACAAATTTCGCACCCCAAGATATTGCGGTTTGCGTTTGACTGTGCCACAACAGATTACGCTTTTGAGTAAAACGCACAAAAAAGTTTTCTTTTTTTCTACATTTTACTTGCATTTTGACCACTCATTTGGTATAATTCACATACGCGATTTATTTTTTTTGTTCAAAATTGCTTATGTGCAAGTTTAACAAACTATGACAGTGGATTGGGGGAAGTATTCGTGGCAAACAGGATATTTCAAAGTATTATTCACCAAATGAAGGACGCGACCGATAAAACCATCGGTGTTATCGACGACTCCGGAACAATAATCTCTTGTTCCGACTTGGGGAAAATCGGAGAAATTCAGACTAAAAACCTTGAAGCCGTTTTCCAAACGGACGGCGTGAGCGTTATTGACGGCTGCTCTTACCGCAACTTCGGCGCTATTTCCAACACCGAATACGCGGTGTTTATCGAGGGTACCGACGAAGCCGCGCAGGACAATGTTTCCGTTATCGCTATCGCGCTCAACAATATCAAGATGTTATACGACGAGAAGTACGACCGCTCCAACTTTATTAAAAATGTCATTCTCGACAACATTTTACAGGGCGACATTTACATAAAGGCGAGAGAGCTTCGCTTCAACAACTCGGCAACCCGCGTGGTTTTCCTTATCAGAACCTCCGCAAAAGCCAACATCTCCCTGTTTGAAGCGGTACAAAACCTTTTCCCCGACAGAAACAAGGACTTTGTTATCAGCGTAAACGAAACCGACATCGCTCTTGTCAAAGAGGTTCAGGCAAATGTTGAAGTGAAAGACCTTGAGTCTCTCGCAGATACCATCGCGGACACAATCAAGAAGGAATTTATGACAGATGTTGTAGTCGGTATCGGCTCCACCGTCGTAGGTGTTAAGGACCTCGCCTCCTCCTTCCGCGACGCACAGGTTGCACTCGAAGTTATGAAGGTTTTCGACACGGAGAAATCCGTTGTAAGCTATGACAACCTCGGTATCGCAAGGCTTATTTACCAGCTTCCCACCACTCTTTGCGAAATGTTTCTCACCGAGGTATTGAAGAAGGGCTCCATTGACAGCCTTGACCAGGAAACACTCCACACAATCCAATGCTTCTTTGAAAACAACCTCAACGTCTCCGAGACATCAAGGAAATTGTTCGTTCACAGAAACACTCTCGTTTACAGGGTTGAAAAAATTAAAAAGCTCACAGGCCTTGACCTGCGTGAGTTTGACGACGCTATCGTGTTTAAGGTTGCCCTTATGGTTAAAAAATACCTTGATTCCAACCCCGTAAAGTATTAAAATAAATATATAATTATAAACTTTTAAATAAAAACATTATATTCAACTAAGGAGCTTATCAACAGTGATTGAATTTAAAAATGTAACAAAAGTTTATGAAAACGGAACAGTCGCCCTTCAGGACATCAATTTGTCTATTGAACAGGGCGAATTCGTTTTTGTAGTAGGTGCTTCCGGCGCGGGAAAAAGTACATTCCTCAAACTCATAATGAAAGAGGAAAACTGCACCGAGGGCGATATATGGGTCAACAACTTTCACCTGCCTTCAATGAAAAGAAAGGCTGTGCCGAAGTTCAGGCGTACAATGGGAATCGTTTTTCAGGACTTCCGCCTCATTCCGAAAATGACGGTTTTTGACAATATCGCATTTGCCATGCGCGTCATCGGAGCGAGCGAAAAGGAGATAAGGAAAAAGGTTCCTCACGCGCTCGAGCTGGTTGCGCTCTCTCATAAGGCGAGAGCATATCCCAACGAGCTCTCCGGCGGTCAGCAGCAGCGCGTAGCGCTCGCAAGAGCCCTTGTCAACAAGCCCAAGCTCATTGTGGCGGACGAGCCCACGGGTAACGTTGACCCCGAAATGAGTTTCGAAATCGTTGACCTTCTCAACCGTATCAGCCAACAGGGAACAACCGTAGTTATGGTAACTCACGAGCACTCCCTCGTTGATAAATTTAACCACAGAAAGGTTGTCATTGAAAACGGAAGGCTTGTCAAGGATACAAAAATCGGCTTCGATGTCACACAGGACGCAAAATACGGTTTCGACAAGCCCATAGCCGATTACGGCACATACCAAAAAATGGTGGACTCCGGCAAGCCCGCAAAGCCCAAAGCACCCAAAAAGGCAAAGGGCACGGCTAAAAAGGCGGTCCGCACAAAACCTAATGATAATGTTATAAATACAATCAAGGACAATCTTCCCGAATCCTCAAAGGTTAACTCGATTATAGACGAGGTTTTAGGCACAAACTCATCCTTGAACACAGTTGTCAGAGATTCCGCGGATATTGATTACTCCAAATATCTCGACCGTATGGAGCCTGAAAAGGACGCTTCCGAGGATAAGGAAGAAAAGGCAAAAGTAATTAAAGTGAGGAGGTCCGACGAAAATGAAGATTGATTCACTCGGCTATCTCATCAAAGAGGGCTTCAGAAGCATTAAGGTCAACAAGCTTATGACTCTCGCTTCTGTCGGTGTTCTTGTCAGCTGTATGCTGCTTATGGGCTGCAGCGTTCTCGTAAGCGAAAACACAAATCAAATGCTCAATCAAATCGAGCAGGAAAATGTAATAATGGTCTTTATGGACGACAATGCGACCGAGGAGCAGGAGCAGAGCGTCAGAGCATCTATCGAAGCGATTGACAATGTTAAAAGCGTCTCCTTCGTGTCAAAGGAAAACGCCTGGAAGGACCAACTCGCTCAAATGGGCGAGGCACAGGCGGAGTTTTTCAAAAACTATGCCGACGACAGTCCCCTGCCGGACGCATACAAAGTTATCGTTAAATCTATGGACGAGTTCTCCTCGACAGTTGCGAGCATCAAGAAGCTTGACTACATACAAAATGTGCGCGAGAACTCCTCCCTGGCAAAGAAGCTCGCTCAAATCAAGCACGCGGTCAACATCATCTGTATCGCGGTAGTTGCACTTCTCTTTGCCGTTTCAATATTCATCATTTCCAACACGGTGCGCGTTGCAATCTACTCGCGCCGCTTGGAGATTAGCATTGAAAAAAGCGTGGGCGCTACGGACGCATTTGTCAGAATGCCCTTTGTAGTAGAGGGAACGGTTATCGGTATTTTCTCCGCCGGACTCTCGCTGCTCGTGGTATGGGGTATATATGAGCTCGCAATCAAAAAGCTCGCCACCCTTATCTCCGTTCTCAATTTCAGTGCGGTGCCGTTTAACTCAATCTGGTGGATTTTGCTTCTGGCTTTCCTTGCCATCGGAATATCCTGCGGTGCAGGCGGAAGCGCCCTGTCGATGAACAAATACTTAAAGCACGAAGGAAGTGAACTGAATGTTGCGTAACAAAAAACAGACCCTGCGCTCGGCGCTCAAGGGTGCCGTTGCCGTTGCCGTTTCGCTGGCCATGATTTCCTGCTGCTGCGTCACCTCGTTTGCGAGTGAGCTTTCCGAAGCGAGGAGGAAACTCGCCGCCGCAAAGAAGCAAGAGGCAACCGCTCAAACGCAATTGGACGCGCAATACGAGGTCTGTCTCTTATACACATCTGACGCTGCCGACGATCTTACGCGTGTA
>CALYOC010000062.1 GCA_945227095.1 uncultured Clostridia bacterium | reverse complement strand
TTGACTATTACGCACATCACCCGACGGAGCTGCGGGCAACGCTCAAATCTGCTATGCAGATGGGATATAACACAGTTTGGGCGGTGTTTCAACCATTTACTTTTTCAAGGACAAAAATGCTTTTTGATGATTTTGTCGATGTTCTTAAAATACCCGACAAATGCGTAATGAGTGAAATTATGGGCTCCCGCGAGGTAAATACGTTCGGTATTTACACCGCCGACCTCGCAAAGGAGATACCGGGCAGCGTATGGTTTAAAACATTCGGGGAAATTGCCGATTATGTTGCCGAAAACGCAAAACCGGGTGATATGGTTATCACCCTCGGCTGCGGAGATATTTATAAAGCGGCTCGTATGATTGTAGATAGATTAAAGTAATTATTATTGTAACCGACACATATTTCTCCTCATAAGATGTAAGGGAACATCTTATGAGGAGGTTTTTTATGAGAAGGAGAAGTGTTCTTTTTGTAGGCGGTGATATAAGACAGATTTACTGTGCCGAGTTTTTGAGCAAATGCGGACTTGAAGTCTCGGTGTTTGGCTTTGATAAAGCGGGTTCAAGGGCGGCTGAACTTGTGAATTTTTCATCCTTAAAAGTCGTTTTATCCTTAGCGGATTTCATTGTCTTACCTCTGCCGTTTTCATTTGATGATATATACTTGAACTTACCTTATTGTTCGGAAAAAATTGAAGTACGAGATTTTGTTAAAAATATTGACAGCAGTCAAATTGTCCTGTACGGCAAGGGTAGTACGAGATTTGAAAAAATGCTGGAGGAGTCATCAATAAAGCACTTCGATTATTTCAAAGATGAGGTTTTGACATTGAAAAATGCGGCTTATACTGCAGAATCCGCACTGCAAATTGCCGCCGAAAACAGCGAAAGGAGCTTTTATGACTCTGAGGTTTTAATTACGGGATATGGGCGCATAGGTGAATACCTGGCAAACCTTCTCAAAGTATATAATGCAAAGGTAACGGTAGCCGTCAGAAGGGAAGAAATTAAGCAAAGAGCAAGGCTTCACGGCTTAAATGCGATTGATATCGAAAAAATAGGCAATACTGCGCAAAAATATGATTTCGTTTTTAACACGGTTGATAAGCAGATATTTGACTTTTCCGTACTTAAAAATATGAATGAAGATGTACTATTGATAGATTTAGCCTCTAAAAGCGGGTTTGATTCGGTAACTGCCAACAATATCGGCTTAAAACTGATAACCGCGAGGGGGCTGCCCGGGAAGCTGCTTCCTTGCAGCTCCGGATTTGCACAGGCACAGGTGATTTTAAGGCTAATAGGGGAGAATCGGCATGGATAAAATTAGAATAGGTTTTGCTATGTGCGGCTCTTTTTGTACTTTTGAAAAGGCGATAGATCAAATTAAATATCTTGTCGGCAAAGGTTATGATGTGACTCCGATAATGTCCGAAAACGCCTATAAAATGGACACAAAGTTCGGAAAAGCGGAGCAGTTTAGATTAAGAATTGAAAAGATTACCGGTAAAAAAATTATCAACGGAATTGATAAGGCGGAGCCGATAGGTCCGCAGAAGATGTTTGATGTTTTGGTTGTGGCTCCCTGCACGGGGAATACGCTTGGAAAGATTTCCTGCGGAATAGTCGATACAACAGTGACAATGGCAATTAAGTCGCATTTAAGAAATATGAGACCCGTTGTGCTTGGTGTCTCGACCAATGACGCGCTGAGTAATTGCGCACAGAACATCGGAAAGGTTCTCAATTATAAAAATATCTACTTCATACCAATGAGGCAGGATAACCCTGCAGCAAAGCCGAGAAGTATTGTAGCCGACTTTTCCTTAATTGAAAAAACAATCGAATCGGCTCAAAGGTCGGTACAAATTCAGCCGATTTTTTTATAAATCCGTAAATTAACAGTTTATTAACATTTTCTTCATTGACTAAATACAAATGAAGGTGTATAGTATATTAGCACTCTGAAAAGCGGAGTGCTAATTTTACTTTTTTTGCCGAAGAATAAGGTAAATCTTCTGTAATTATTACATATTTCGTTGAATATTGCCGTGATATTTGTTATACTGTTTTTATTATAATTTCACTTTGAAAGTATATGAATCGTAGGGAACTGTATGATACATTCATTGGACGCATTTGTTTATTCCTTAATGCGGGCGATACATAGCAACGAAGTTGTTGACAGTATTTTAAATCCAATTTTAGTCGCGGCTTCCTGGCTGGGCGATAACGGACTTATTTGGATAGTTCTTGCTTTGGTGCTGATGTGCTTTAAAAAGACTCGTAAGATAGGAATTGTCGTGGCTGCCGCACTTGTTTTTGATATTGCGATTGTCAATGGATTATTAAAGCATATTTTTGACAGAACAAGACCTTATTACAGCGGGGAGGTCGCTTGGCTTACACAGCAGTGTGTCGCCGACAGAGGACTCATCAATATCCCCGGCGATTCTGCTTTTCCGTCAGGACACACTGCAGCTTCATTTGCCGCAGCAGCGGGAATCTTCCTGTGTAATAAGAAGTGGAGCATTCCTGCGTTTGTAACGGCATTCTTAATCGGTTTTTCCCGTATGTATTTATTCGTGCATTATCCGTCGGATGTCTTTGTCGGTGTTGTTGTCGGAATTATCTGCGGAATTATCGGCTACTACTGTGTTAAGCTTGTATTGGCACTTATGAAAAAATATAACATTCTCCCCGGGTTTTACAGTTTTCTTGTCGGGGAGAAGCAGTAATTTATTCATTACAGGTGACGGCTTTTGTCCCTGTTTTCTCAATCGATATAATTATCGGTTCTTATTTGAAAGGAGGTTAGCAATATGACTATAAAACCACTTCTTGACAGAGTTGTCTTAAAGGCGGTGCAGGCGGAGGAAACCACTAAAAGCGGCATTATTCTTGCAGCAGCGTCCCAGGAGAAACCGGAGATTGCCGAGGTAGTTGCGGTAGGTCCCGGCGGAGTAGTTGACGGCAAGGAGGTAAAAATGTACCTCAAGGTCGGCGACAAAGTAATTATGTCAAAGTATTCGGGTACAACCGTAAAGGTTGATGATACCGAGTACACCATTGTCAGTCAGTCAGACATTTTAGCAACAGTTGAATAAATTAGGAGGCTTATAAATGGCTAAACAAATTATTTACTCCGAGCAGGCGAGAAAAGCTCTTCAAAGCGGTATTGACAAGCTTGCCGACACAGTAAAGATTACTTTGGGTCCGAAGGGCAGAAATGTTGTTTTGGACAAAAAGTACGGTGCGCCGCTTATCACCAATGACGGCGTAACAATAGCAAAAGAGATTGAATTGGAAGACCCGTTTGAGAATATGGGCGCACAGTTGGTTAAGGAGGTTGCCACAAAGACAAATGATGTCGCCGGTGACGGAACCACGACCGCTACGCTTCTTGCGCAGGCACTTGTAAATGAAGGTATGAAAAATGTTGCCGCAGGTGCCAATCCAATGGCGGTAAAGCACGGAATTAAAGCCGCGGTTGATAAGGCAGTTGAGTCTGTCAAGGAAAATTCAAAATCCGTTAACGGAACAGAAGATATCGCGAGAGTAGCCACCGTATCTGCCGCCGATTCTTATATCGGCGGACTTATTGCCGAGGCTATGGATAAGGTTTCAGCCGACGGTGTAATCACTGTCGAAGAATCAAAAACCGCCGAGACCTCTTGTGAGGTTGTTGAAGGTATGCAGTTCGACAGAGGATATATCTCTCCTTATATGGTTACCGATACAGACAAAATGGAAGCGGTCATTGATGACCCTTATATCCTTATTACCGATAAAAAGATTTCAAACATTCAGGAGATTCTACCCCTGCTTGAATCAGTCTTGAAATCCGGTAAGAAACTTGTCATAATTGCTGAAGATGTCGAGGGTGAAGCACTTGCAACAATCCTTTTGAATACAATCAGAGGAACCTTCTCCTGCGTATGCGTTAAGGCTCCCGGCTTTGGCGACAGAAGGAAGGAAATGCTTCAGGACATCGCAATTCTTACGGGCGGACAGGTCATCACCTCCGACCTGGCGCTTGAACTCAAGGATACCGACATTTCACAACTCGGCAGAGCTCGTCAAATTAAGATTACAAAGGAAAATACAATCATCGTTGACGGCGCCGGAGACTCCGAGGCTATTGCCGGTCGTGTTTCTCAAATCAAGGCTCAAATTGAGGAGACGACTTCAACATTTGACAATGAGAAGCTTCACGAAAGACTTGCCAAGCTTGCGGGCGGAGTAGCCGTAATCAAGGTCGGTGCCGCCACAGAAACAGAAATGAAGGAAATGAAGCTTAGAATTGAGGACGCGCTCGCCGCAACAAAGGCCGCGGTTGAGGAAGGAATTGTGGCAGGCGGCGGTGTTGCTCTCGTAAATGCCGTTGAAAGTGTTCAGACTCTCTTGGATTCGGACGAAAATGCCGATTACAAGACAGGTGTCAATATTGTATTAAAGGCGCTTGAAGCACCGATTAGACAGATTGCTTATAACGCCGGTGCCGAGGGCAGCGTTATAATCGAAAATATCAAGAAGTCCGGAAAGGTCGGTTACGGCTGCAATTTCTCTACTATGGAGTATTGCGATATGCTCAGCGCAGGTATTGTTGACCCAACTAAGGTCACAAGAAGCGCACTGCAAAATGCCGCAAGTGTTGCCGCAATGGTACTCACAACGGAGAGCCTTGTGACGGATATTCCCGACCCGGAGGCAGAAAAGGCCGCGCAGGCGGCGGCTATGGCTGCACAACAAGGCGGAATGTATTAAGTTTAAAGTAAGAAGGTCATCAGCTTAAACTGATGACCTTTTTTCTTCCTTTTTAAAAATTGTATAAATACCTATTATCAACAGGAAAACGGCAAAGATTTTTCGCAGAATATTTTCCGGTATATAGCTTGTCAGTAATGCGCCGATACAAATTCCGATAATTCCGAAGACTATCAGCAGCATCGCATCCTTCCATTTGATAAGCGAGTTTTTTGAGTGAATAATAAGTGCAATTACCGCGCAGGGGATAAAGAACAGCAGATTTAACCCCTGCGCGTTTAATTGATTCATACCGAGGTAGAGGGTGAGGTAGATAATCAAAACACCGCCTCCGCCGATGCCCATAGCGCCTATCATACCGGAAATAATACCGGCAATAATATTTAGTATTGTATTCATTTCATCATCAGCCTAACCGCGGACCAGATTATAAAGCAGCCGAAGGTTATTCTCAACACTCGCTGCGGAATTTTTTTGAGCAGCAATGCGCCTATTACCGCACCAATCGCACCGTATAATACTGTCTCTTATACACATCTCCGAGCCAACGAGACAAGAGGCAAGATCGTATGC
>CALYOC010000061.1 GCA_945227095.1 uncultured Clostridia bacterium | reverse complement strand
ATATTACATTGTTTAACTTTTAAAAGAAGTAAGAAACAATGTTTACAATATTACAATTAAACATAATTACTTCGTTAATTGTAAACATTGTGTGCAATGTGATATTTCGAACAAAAAAGCGAAGCAATGTGGCTCATTGCTTCGCTTTGTGTCATTTATTATTTCTTCCGGATTTCAGTTGTTATTTCTCATTACTCGTCAGCAGGTTGCGCCGCCGACAACATTCATACCTAAAATCTCGGCTTTGCGGTTGAGAAGGTCGTCCGAAAGCAGCTGTGACTGGGCACTTTCAAAACCTATTCTGTCAATTGTATCGGCAAAACGCTCGCCCGATTTGCCTTGGTCACGGAACAACAGTATTGCCTTCTCTACAACACTCATAAGCTCCTCCTTGTCGGTGAAGACCTTGTTGAGCATTTTGCCGTGAGCGACCTTTTTACCCCATCTGCCGCCGACAAATACCTTCCAGCCGTATGTTCCCTCGTCGTTACAATGGAAGTGGCATTTACCGATACATCTGCCGCAGTTGTTGCAAAGATTCGGGTCAATGACGAGTTTGCCTTCCGAAAGCTTCGCCGCTCCGATAGGACAGGAGATTTCAACCTGACATTTTTTACAACCCTTGCACTTGGACTCATCATATCCCGGCACGCGGGCACCCACAATACCTAAATCGTTCAAATCGGGTTTTACGCAGTTGTTGGGGCAGCCGCCGAAAGCAATCTTAAACTTATGCGGCAGAGATACGCTCTGATACCCCTTATAAAAGCGCTGATGAACCTCATTGCTGAGCGCATATGTATCATAAAGTCCGTACTGACAGGTTGTTCCCTTACAGGATACGACAGGTCTTACCTTGCTTCCCGTGCCACCTGTTTCAAGTCCTACCCTACCGATATATTCACAAAATGCGTCGATATCATTATAATCAATTCCCGACACCTCTACGGTCATTCGGGTGGTGAACATCATATGTCCGTCGCCGAACTTCTCCGCCGCCTGTGCGATTACCGCACACTCCTCGGCGCTGATACGGCCGTTCCTTGTAATAATTCTGCCGTTAAATTTATTGGTTCCCTTGTGGTTCAAGAAGCCGATAGCCTTGACGCTCTTGATTTGGTCGGCACTCAATGTGCAGCCCTCCTGCGCCGAATAATCCGCCTTGCCCTCAATTTTATCCACAAAATCCTGCAATGTCTGCGCGTTGAGTTCAACCGCTGCGCGACACCTTGCGCTCTCGGTTTTATACTTCGCCGCCAAAACAGAGCAATCAGAAGAATCACAGCCCATTTTGCTCTCAAAGCGCTTTACAAACGAAGCGCAAATATCCTTTAAATCACTTCTGCCGGCATATTTCTTACTCAACGCGGCAACGGCACCTATCAAGCTGCCACAGGTGCTTCCGCAGCCCATACCGGTGCGAAATCCCCCGAAAAGGTCAGCCTGCGCCTCGTCCATACCCAGCGAATACTCCTCATTCGCCGCCAAAAGGACAGCCTCGGCACAGCCCTTACCCAAATCAAAATAATAATAACCGGCTCTTTCCCTCAACGACATTTTAAACCTCCCTGTTTTAAACGAAAAACTTACATATATTATATATACTTATACCGATAATTACAACCATCGCACCCTCTAAACAATAAGTAGCCTGACGATTGTCAATTCTTTTGTTAATCCTCCTGCCAAGCTCACCCGCAATTATCGCCGCTGCTACCATCAGCAAAAGAATAAACAAATTTACCTTCGGAGCACCGGAGACAATCAAGGTCTGGATAGTGCTCGCAAGCTGACTCACAAGCACTATAAGCAGACTGTTCTGCGCAGCTTTTTTGGTTGGCATTGAGAAGAAAAAACACAGCGCCGCAACATTGAACGGACCGCCGCCTATTCCCAAAAAAGCACCCAGCAGCCCGAGCACTAAGCCGATAATCACCGAAACGACGCGCGAGCGAATATTCTTAGATTTAAGCCTATCCTTAAACACGGTATAAAGCAAGGTCAACGCGGTTGCAAAAAGGAGCAAGCAAGCCTGCACTCCGCCGACTGTATCGCCATCCGAAAAAGCGGAGCTAACGAGGTTAAACAGGCTCTTGCCGGCTATTCCGCCCACAGCGGCACCGACCGCCAAAAAAGGTGTGCTGTGAAAATCCAACACGGACTCCTTCTTGACAAGAGTCTTTCCGACATTCCAGCAGGACATCGCTATAACAGTACAACCCGAAAGGAAATTGACCGTCGATACGGACATAACGCCCACTGCGTCAAGAACGGGTTTTATTATAATTCCGCCGCCCATACCGCAAATTGTGCCTAAAATACAAGCGGCAAAAGCAACAAGACAGCAGATTAAATAAATCACTTTATCTACTTCTCCTCTTGAAAATAAATTACGCTTACATTTTATCATATTTTTGTCCGACAGACAAGCCGCGGTCGCATATGGCAAAATTTTTCGCATTTTTTGTGGAAAAAAATATCGGCTCAGCAAGCTGAGCCGATTAAAATTACTTAACCATTAACTTTTATTACTTAACCATTAACTTTTATTACTTAACCATTAACTTTTCAAGAATTCCGCGAACATCATCGGCGCCCATAAGCTTCGGTACGGGATAGAGCGGATTGCCCTCCTTAAGTACACGGGAAATGATTGTATCAAAATCCTTCTCCTCCAACTTATCAAATCCCTCGGGCATTCCGAAATCGCTGTTCATCTTTCTGATTGCGGCGATAAAGTTCTGCGCCTTGCAAACCTCGCAAGCACCCTCGATACCTACTGCATCGGCAAGGTCTGCGAGCTGATATTTACAGCTCTCACCGTAGTATTCAAGAACATAGGGCATAACCACTGTGCAGGCAAGTCCGTGCGGATAGCCGTAAACTCCGCCGATTGCGTGTGCAATAGCGTGAATATATCCTACATACGCTCTTGTGAAGGCAACACCTGCATAGAAAGACGCTTGGAGCATTTCTTCTCTGGCTTCGATGTCCTTGCCGTCCTTCATAACACGCGGAAGATACTCAAAAATCATCTTTGTAGCCTCAATGGCATTCTGCCTTGTCTCGGCTGTATTGCTCTTTCCTATGTACGCTTCAACTGCATGGGTGAGTGCGTCCATTCCCGTCGCAGATGTGATTGACGGCGGAAGTCCGACCGTGAGTTCCGGGTCTAAAACCGCATAGTTAGGCAGGATATTCGGGTCCATTATAGTGTATTTTTCGTGAGTTTTTCCGTCGGAGATAACCGCGGCGATTGTTGTCTCGGAGCCTGTTCCGGCAGTTGTCGGGATTGCGAAGAAGGGCGGAAGCGATTTCCTGACCTTCAAAATTCCTCTCATCTGAGCGGCGCTCTTGTTAGGATTTACAACTCTCGCGCCGCAAATCTTGGCGCAGTCCATCGACGAGCCGCCGCCGAAGGCTATGATACAGTCACATTCGTTCTCGGTATACATAGCATAAGCCGCCTCAATGTTGTCCGTTGTCGGGTTGGGAACAACTCCGTCGAAAAGGACATAATCATATCCGTTTTCCTTGATACTATCAAACAAGCTGTCAACAAGTCCCAATGAGAGAAGTCCTTTATCGGTTACGATAAGAGGTTTTTTGAGCCCTTTTTCTTTAATAAAAGCGGCGAGCTTCTTAACGCTTCCGGCTCCCTTTAAGCACTCGGGTTTTCTCCAGGGAAGAATTTTTACAGCCTGGCGCATAACACCTTGATAAGTTCTGCAATAAGCAGTACTGATTGCATTTAATCCCATAATTTTTCTCCTTATCAATAAATAAAAATATATAACAAGTTAATTATACATCATCTGTTTTATTTTTCAACCTGATTTTTCCAAATACGACTCCCACGCCTTTAAAAATCTGCTGCCGCAATTCATCCATAAGACAACATCCCGTAAAGATTGCCAAACATATTCCCAAAATAGCAAAAGGGAACCAATAATTAGTATAAAGCTCGGCTTTCGCGGTGAACGGAAAAATCTTTCCCCATATCACCTGACGGAAAATCGGGTCCATATGAATCAAATAAACCGCAAAGGTATATCCGGAAATTTTGTTAACAAATGCCGATTTGAATTTTATATCCCTAAAGAACAAGAAAAGGCAAACGCACTGAATTACGGATATAGGATTGTCATTATACATTGCAACTGTTGAGTAATCCTTCCAATAAAACGACACAAGTCCGTTTATCACTCCGAGAACGACAAAAATGACAAGATAGATACAGCGCGGCTTGTCGCAACTCTTACTATAACGGCGCAAATACCCTCCGAGAGCATACATAAACAGCATATCGTAAAGACTCTTTCCGCCGCTTGTAACAAAAATCTGCTTTATATCAATTATTTCGTCAAAAAATCCTATCTTTGCCACCGGCTTCCAGATACAGAATAAGAATACCATTATGCCCAAAAGGATAAGATAATCTCTCTTTTTAAGGTCAACAAGCAACTTGTTTAAAAACGGCATAAGCGCAATTATGATAAGGTACAGCGTCATAAAGTACCATGTACCGCCGAGCGCCGGAACAAAAACTCTAACGGTTTCCCCCGCGCTCACCGAAACAAGTCCCGTCGGAACACAGACTAAGTAAAGAAGGACGGAATAGAATATCATCGGAGCCCATATCTTCCACGCTTTCCTGCCTATGTCGGAAGGCCTCGCACAACTCAACTTGCTATTCACGGAAAAATATCCGGTGATTATCATATAAACATATATCGGGCAACGACTGAGCATCATAACTATCCAAAACAACATTCCGAGTTTTCCGCCGCTGTTCATTCCGATATTTGAAAATCCGCCGAAAACACAGACATGGAGATAGATAACCTGAAGCATCATAAAAATCCGAAGCAGCTCTACTCCCGACTCTCTTACCGGTTTGGATTTTGTTTTTGACATATTATCTCTCCTCAAATATTGAGTGTCCTATCTTCAACCTCTTTGACAAGTTTCTCGGCAAAAGCTTCAACACTCATCTGTCCGATATCGCCCTGACGGCGGTCTCTGACGGAAATTGCCTGTGACTCAATATCCTTGTCGCCCATAAGAACCATATAGGGAACCTTTTCAAGCTGCGCCTCGCGAATCTTATAACCAATCTTCTCGCTTCTGGTGTCAACCTCACAGCGCAGTCCTCTGCTTTCAAGTGCCTGCTTGACCTTATAAGCATAGTCATGGTGCCTGTCGGCAATAGGAAGAAGCTTAACCTGCGTCGGTGCAAGCCAAGTCGGAAATGCTCCGGCATACTTCTCAATAAGCAGTGCAAGCGTGCGCTCATAGCAGCCGATAGAGGTGCGGTGAATGATATAAGGATTCTTCTTTGTACCGTCCGAATCGACATATTCCATACCGAACTGCTTTGAA
>CALYOC010000060.1 GCA_945227095.1 uncultured Clostridia bacterium | reverse complement strand
CGAGAGGAGATATAGTCGATGAAAAGGCAGATATTTACTCCGCAGGTGTAGTACTTTACGAAATGATAACCGGAAAAGTTCCTTTCGAGGGTGAAAGTGCCGTTTCCGTAGCCATTCAGCAAATGCAGAAGGACGCTGTAATGCCCAGAGAAATTAACCCGGACATTCCTTTGGGACTTGAACAGATTACAATGAAGTCAATGCAGAAGAAGCCGGCTGACAGGTACAGAAGCGCGGCTGAAATGATTATGGATTTGAATGAATTGATTTTAAATCCGAATATCAGCTTTGAGTACAATTACAATTCCGCAGACAGATTCAATGAACAGGCGACAATGCCGATTGACAGAGAGGCTTTGAGAAAGGAATTGGAAGCCGAGGGGCAAAAGGAGTATGATGAATACGATTACGACGATGTACCCCCGAAATCTAAGGAAAATAAAAAGTCATCTGCGAAGAAAAAGAGTAAAAAGAATGTTGGCATAATTGTCGGTTGTCTGATTGCGATTCTTGCCGTTGCCGGAGTGCTTATAGGACTTTTCGCAGGCGGTGAAAAAATCGAGGTTCCCAATTTTGTAGGTCTTAATTATTCCGAAGAAATCCCTACAAATTCAAAATATCCCCATATCCCCTTGAAAGAGGTAAATACCGATGATTACGATTCTTCAAAGTATAAGCCCGGTGATGTTGTCGAGCAGAATCCCGAAGCGGGTAAAAAGGTGAGAAAGGGCAGAACAATTATTCTCACTATTGCCGGAAGTATGAATACCGAGGTGCCCAATGTCACAGGATTGACCTTGGAGAATGCGCAGCGTATTCTTCGTGAGAAAGGATTTGTAAATGTCACAACTAAAACAGACACCGACAGTGAGTATGAGGCAAATGTTGTATCCCGAACAGAGCCTGCTGCCGGTACCTCTGCCGATACAAATGATGTGATAACCATTTTTGTCAGCGAAGGTAATAAATATGTAAATATGCCGAGTGTTGTAGGCATGACAAAATCCGGTGCACAAAAATTCTTGGAGGACGACGGCTTAAAGGTCAATTTTGTAACCAAGGACAGCGAGAAGAAAAAGGATCAGGTAATCGAGCAGTCGATTAACGAAGGCGAAAAGGTGTTAAAGGGTACAACGGTAACACTTGTTATCTCCGCCGGAACCACAACCACCGCTGCGACAACCGAGCCGCAGAATAAGCAGGTAACCGTAACCGTTATACTTTCCAATACCGGCGAGGACGGCGCTCTTGCCGCATACCTTAACAATTCAAAGGTTCTTTCGGATAATGTTTTATTAAACGGAGCCGCGTATGATATAACTGTCAGCGGAACAGGAAAGAAAAACCTTGTAGTAAATATCGACGGGATTCAGTATTATACCTGTACCGTTGATTTTTCCAAGGGAACATATACCAATGAGAGCTATTCCTGATGACGGGTAAAGTAATCAAAGGAATCGGGGGATTTTACTATGTTAAATCTCCCGACGGAGAGATATACGAATGTAAAGCAAGAGGTGTTTTGAGAAAAGAAAAAGTATCACCCTTAGCGGGCGACAATGTTGAATTCTCCGTAAATGAGAATGCTCAAAACACAATAGATGAAATCCTGCCGAGAAAGAACTGTCTTGTCAGACCGCCTGTTGCGAATGTTGACAATCTTTTTATCATATCCTCCGTCGATGACCCAAAACCGAATTTGTCGGTAATTGACAAGATGATTGCAATTGCTTGTCACAATGATATTAACCCGATAATTGTATTCAATAAAACCGATATATGCTCCGCGAAGAAGTATGAGGACATTTATACCCACGCAGGCTTTGATTGCTTCTCGGTGTGTGCCGAAAGCGGAGAGGGTATTGAGAATTTCAAAAAGTTTTTTAAGGATAGACTGAATGTTCTCACCGGAAATTCCGGCGTCGGAAAGTCGTCCATTCTAAATCGTCTTGACCCGTCGCTAAATCTCACAACCGGCTCGACGAGCAAAAAGCTCGGCAGAGGAAGGCACACTACAAAGTGTGTTGAATTGTTTGATGTGTGCGGCGGAACAGTCGCTGATACGGCAGGTTTCTCAAGCTTGGAGTTGGAAAAGGCACAGATAATAAGAAAGGAAGAACTGCCGTATTGTTTTCCCGAATTCTCGGAGTATTTGGGCGAGTGTAAATTCGTTTCCTGTACTCATACAAAGGAAAAGGGCTGCGCCGTTCTTGAAGCGGTGGAAAACGGAGATATTGAGAAAACTCGCTTTGAGAGCTATCTCGGTATTTACGAACAGGTTAAAAATATCAAGGATTGGGAACTAAGATAATTTAATTTTCGTCAAAGCGAAGTCGCAGTATTTACTGTGACTTCGCTTTTTGTGTATTATTAACACTTTTTTTATCGGTGCATAGTATGTAGCAGAATGTCAGCCGCTTTAAGAAATCCATATTAGTGAGGGTGATTTTATGAAAAAGAAAAAGACAGTTTTGATTATCATACCCGCACTCGGTCTTGGAATGTTTTTAGCGTGGTGTTTTCCGCAAAAAGCACTTTTAGTTCTGCTTGCCATTCTGATAATAATTATGGGAATTGCTTTAATTGTAAAGTGAAAATATAATTTTATTTACGGAGGCAAAATATGAAAATTGTACTTTTTAAAAGTCCCAGGGCTTTGGGCGGCGTGTTAAGGCTCATTTTCGGTATTAAAAAACAACCAAAAGATAATATTTAGTTTAAATTAAGTATTAAATGTTCGTTGGATAATATAAAGGTTAATAAATTACGGCTTGAGAAAATTTAAGTTTTGACAAATATCGGTAAACCTACGAATGGTATTCGTAGGTTTTATTCTTTTGTATTTTACTACTGTTTGTCATATGAACGGTTAACGATGAATAGAATTGTAAAGAAAAAGTAATAAAAGGGGATTCCACCATGAACTTTAATATCAACACAGCAGAAGTTGCTGTAAATGAAACGGTTTTTTCAAAGAGTATCGAGCAATCGGTTGATTGTGATATTACGCTTCCCGATTATTGCGGTGACATTGGTCGGATTTTGAAATGCTTTGTCAGACCGAACATAACAAATTCCTCACTCAATTCGCAGAGAATTGTCATTGACGGCACTGTTATAGTCAGTCTGATGTATGTCAGCGACGGAAAGATACAGTGCTATGAGTACTCAAGTCCGTTTTCTGCCAATATTGATTTCAACTGTGAGTACGCGGGCGCAATACTAAATGTCAGCACAAGTCCGCAGTATGTCAATTGCAGGGCGGTCAATTCACGGAGATTTGAAGTTCACGGAGCGTTTGTTATAAATGCGTGCTTAAACGCCTGTCATAAGGAAAGTGTGGTCGATGACGCCGACGGCGCAGGAGTCGAATTGCTCAAGGATACAATAATGGCTTGCTCGGCAATCGGTACGCAGACAGAGGATTGTGCGATAAATCAAGTGGTTGACATCGGCAAGGAAAAGCCGCAGATAAAAAGCATTTTACGAAATACGGCAACGGCGGTTTTAACCGAAACTAAGCAGATTAGCAACAAGGTACTCGTAAAGGGAGAACTGAGAATATCAACCCTTTATTTGTCTGATAATGACACTATTGAGCATGAGCAAAACACTTTACCGATAAGTCAGATTGTCAATTTGCAGGGACTTACACAAGAGAGCATAACCGATATTAAGCTAAACTTAATATCATTGGAAATATCGGCAAAGGCGAGTGCCACGGGAGAAATGACGCTTCTCGACATCAACGCCATAACTGCCGTAAATGTTTGCGCGTATGTCTGTATGGAGGTGCCCATTGTCACGGACGCATATTCAACCGCTTATAAAAGCGAGTGCAGTAAAAAGAATGTCAACATTGACCGACTCGTGACAACAACCGACAAATCGTTTACTCATTCCTTCAGTCTTGAAATCGGTGCTTCTGTGACAAGGGTTATTGATATGTGGTGCGACAATGTGACTTCAAAGGCTGTCTTGAAGGACGGCAAACTTCTTTACACCGGAAAACTTTCGGTGTATGCGCTCACCGAGAGTGAAAGCGGAGATGTTCAGCTAAAGCAGAGCGACACCGAATTTGAATTTGACAGCGAATGTACAAGTAATATCAAAAATATCAAGTGCAGTCCGAGGGTGAATGTTTTAAGCTCGGATTACACAATGGGAGAAACAACGCTTGAGATAAGAGCGGTTATGTCGGTAAGAGCGGTAGTTTTTGAAACAGAAAGTATGTCGCTTATCGAGAATATCGAACTTGACGAATCATCGCCCAAGCAGAAGAAAAATATGATGTTCATTTATTATCCCGATGAAAATGAAAACCTGTGGTCAATAGCGCGGCAATATAACACAACCGTAAAATCAATCAGCGAACAAAACGAGTTGGAAGATGATACCGTACCCGGCGGACAGCCGATTTTGATTTGGTGTAAATAGGAGGACTTGATATGAATAATATATACAATGATATTGCCGAGAGGACGCAGGGGGATATATACCTTGGCGTTGTAGGTCCTGTGAGGACGGGTAAATCGACCTTAATAAAGAGCTTTGTCGATAATATAGTCCTACCGAATATAGACGGCGAATTTATGCGGGAAAGAGCCATAGATGAAATGCCTCAGTCGTCGGGCGGCAGAACGATAATGACCACAGAGCCGAAATTTATACCGGAAGAAGCGGTTGAGATTACAGTCGAAGAAAAGCTCAAGCTGCGAGTAAGACTTGTCGATTGTGTGGGATTTGTAGTTCCGAGTGCGATAGGATATATTGAAGATGACCTGCCGAGAATGGTGAAAACTCCTTGGTATGACCACGATATACCGTTTAATATGGCGGCTGAAATGGGTACAAAAAAAGTCATCAGCGAGCATTCGACAATATGTGTTGTAGTCACGACGGACGGCTCTATAAGCGATATTCAGCGAGAGGAATATGAAGAAGCAGAGGAGAGGGTAATCGACGAATTAAAGGCGATTCATAAGCCGTTTGTAATTTTGCTCAACTGCGTAGAACCCGACACGGTCGAGGCAAAGCAGCTGGCGGACAGTCTGACGCTTAAATACTCCGTTCCCGTTATAAATGTGAACTGTCTTGAACTCGGTGAAAAGGAGATTGGAGAAATACTCAGTCAGGTTCTCTATGAATTTCCGGTTAAGGAAATCGGCGTAGATATTCCGGGTTGGTTGAGTGCTCTTTCGAATGAACACCCGATAAAAAGCTCTGTGATGCAAACAGTTAAGCAGGCGCTGACAGGAGTCGAGCATATACGGGATGTCGCCGCTTTTTGCGACAGGGTAAATGAAAACGAAAACATTCTTTCAACAGCTGTCGATTCGATGAATCTCGCTGTGGGAAGTGCCCTTGTCAGAATTTGCTTGCAGGAGAGCCTGTTTTATACCGTGCTTGCCGAAAATACAGGTATAGATATTTCAAATGAACAGGACCTTATGAGAGCTATGACCGAGCTTGCGAAGATTAATAA
>CALYOC010000059.1 GCA_945227095.1 uncultured Clostridia bacterium | reverse complement strand
GCCTCAGCAGGACAAGCGAGAGGCTGAGTATGTCTGCGGGGCGGCGAATGGGATCATATTCTGCACTTGGTCTAGTCACACTCCCATTTCTTTTCGATTCTGGCAACAGTGATTGCGCCGGCAGGGCACTTTTTGGCGCAAAGTGTGCAGAAGACGCATTTTCCCATATCGTTTTTCAGCTTTCCGCGCGCCGGCGTCTCCTCGACCTGCTTGATGTATTCGTCAACAGTTTTTGAGAGGGTGGGAGAGGTGTATCCGGGGAGGATATTAAGGCAATTTTTCGGGCAGTTGTCAACGCAGTAACCGCATTGCACACATCCCATTCTGTTGATTGACCACATATGCTTGCTTCTGTCCACGGTTATAGCGTCGGACGGACATTTGCGCTGACAGCTTCCGCAGAATATACACTCGTCAATGACCACTTCGATATGACCTCTGCTGCGCTGCGGGTACTCCCTTGGTTCGAAAGGGTATTTGCTCGTGGCAGGGCGTGAAAACAGGTTTTTTACAGCGAAGGGGATAAAATCCATAAGCTTGCTCATATTTTCACCTTACCTTTCCGTACAACTGACGCAGGGGTCTATTGTAAGTATTTGCAGACCTACATCTGCCAATTCGCTTCCCGGAAGAATGTTTATAAGGGAAGTTAGATTTGTAAATGTGGGAGTTCTGACTCTCACCCTGTCGAGGAACTTTGTTCCGTTGCCCTTAACATAGTAAATGGCTTCGCCGCGGGGCTGTTCGAGTCTGACAAATGCCTCTCCGTCGGGGTTGCCCTTTATCGGTACTGAAATTTGACCGTCGGGTATTTTCTCAACCGCCTGGCGGATAATGTTGATTGATTGGAAAATCTCGTTGATTCTGACAAAGCACCTTGCGTATCCGTCACACTCGTCGCTTGTGATTATGTCGAAGTCAATATCGTTATATGCGAGATAGCCTGTCTTTCTCGTGTCCTGTGCGATGGAGCTTGCTCTCATCATAGGGCCTACCGCGCCGAATCTTAAAGCGTCCTCCTTAGTGAGAATTCCGAGTCCTCGAAGCCTTGTTTCAACCGAGTAATCGTGCAGAAATACATCGGTGAGCCTTCTTATCTCCTTTTCCATTGAGTTGAACTCGTTTACAAAGCCCTTGAGCATATCCTTGCTCATATCCTTGCGCACGCCGCCGATTGTGTTTACGGAGAAGATAACGCGGCCGCCCGTCGAGGCTTCAAACATATCTAAAACCTTTTCTCTCATACGCCAGCATTGCATAAACAGGGCGTCAAATCCGAAGGCGTCTGCCAGCAGACCTAACCACAGAAGGTGTGAGTGAATTCTGGACATCTCGCACCAAATCATTCTCAGGTATTTTGCCCTGTCGGGAATTTCGGTGTCGAAAACTCTTTCCACCGCTTCGCAGTAGCCCATTCCGTGCATAAATGAGCAGATACCGCAAAGTCTCTCTATGACATAGAGGTAGTCCTTAAAATCTCTTTTATCAATGAGTTTTTCAAGTCGTCTGTGAACATATCCGATAGAGGGAATGGCTTCAATTATTTTTTCGTCCTCCAAAACGAGGTCCAGGTGAATGGGTTCGGGGAGAACGGGGTGCTGCGGTCCGAAAGGAATAACACTTCTTTTAGACATAATCATTCACCCTCCTTTGCCGGTTTTTTAAACGGTGTTTCAACATTTATTCTGTAAAGTCTGTTGTTGTAATCGAGACTTATGCAGTCGATGTTTACACCAAAGAGCTCTTTCATTTCGTTTTCGTAAAGAATGGCGTTGGGGTAAATACTACTTATCGAGGGGAGGACAACATCGTCGCTTACCTGTGTTTTGTATGTGACAAATTCGTTGTCGCCGGTCGAAACGGAGTAGTATAAAATCGCGCCGGAGGGGATTGAAACGGCGTGCATTTGAACAAGCCTGTCTCCCTGCTTTTGGCAGTTTAGCATAATATCGGTAATATCGCTGTACGATATGTCGATTATCTTATAATTCTCTCTCAATGAGCTTTACCGCCTTTCTTTTTCATATTTTCGTATTTTTCTTCCAGGATGTCTACCGCTTTTACGACTCCGTCAATAATTGACTCCGGTCTTGCGGCACAACCGGGAACATATACATCGACCGGAATGGTGGTATCCACTCCGCCTTTAATGTTGTAGCAGTCTTTGAAAACGCCGCCGTTGCAGGCGCATATACCGACGGCTACAACCACTTTCGGTTCAGCCATTTGTGAGTAAATTTGCTTTACAACGCTTTCGCATTGGGTGTTTATTCCCCCTGTTATGAGCAAAATGTCGGCGTGTTTGGGGTTACCTGTGTTGATGACACCGAACCTTTCAACATCGTACAGAGGAGTAAGACACGCGAGCACTTCAATATCGCAGCCGTTGCAGCTTGCGCCGTCGTAATGCATAATCCACGGAGATTTTTTCATTTTGGACATTTTCGTTTCCTCCCCTATTTAAAAATGTGAAGAATGAATATGTTGAGCGCACCTAAAACCATAGTGGCAATCCAGGTGTTTTTCAACATATTGTCCCATTTCATACGCGCGTTTGTGTTGTCAACCAATATCATAACGAGATAGACAATTACGCTTGCGGCGATACTCCACAGGATACTCCACGGATTGTTATTGATGAAGAACATTGATACAATGCCCATTAAGAATACATTTTCGTACCAGTGCGAGAGCTCCATAAGTGCATAGACAGGTCCGGAGAACTCGGTTGAAATACCTTTGACAACCTCTTGGTGAGCGTGGTGACTTGTGGAGAGGTCGTAAGGGTGCTTGCGAAGCTTGATTACGAGGATAAATAAGAATCCTACAAACACTCCGGGCAAGCTCACGATAGCGGGCAAATCTATCTGCGTTAACATCTCGGCGCTTTTGAATGTGCCTGTTGCAACATAGAAGCCGACTGCTGTGAGAAGCGTCATCGGCTCATAGGCGAGCATTTGAAGAAGCTCTCTTTGCGCGCCCATTGTCGCGTAGGGGCTGTTAGTGCTTGCGGCGGCAACCGCAAGGAAGATGTTTGCCGTTGTGAGTGAGAAGAATATCATCAGCAAATCGCATCCTGCGAAGAACAGCGCACCCGTGAATATGATGAAGAACAGGAAGCTTCCCAGGTACATGACCTGAATTTTGTTGACGCAGTTTCTTTGCTTGGATAAAAGCTTTACTATGTCATAAAATCCCTGAAAAATGCTCGGGCCCTTTCTTCCCTGCATACGGGCGGATATAACTCTGTCAACTCCGGAGAGAAGACCGCCTATAAACGGAGCCGCTATAAAGTAAATTGCCGCGGCGATTAGTCTTGCTTCTAAGGGTATGCTTTTCATTTACAGAGCACCTCCAATCGCCAGTACGGTATATACCACAATCAGAGTGGCAGATATAATTAAACTGAGATTCCAAAGCTTTTTCTTACTGAAAATATCGTCGAGATACCAGCCGGCGAGGTACATTCTCTTGTCCTCGCCCATTGAGTCGGTGAAGTACATATCCTTCTTGCCGACTCCGTTGATATATACGGTGGATTTATCGTAGGAGATTTTGCTGTTGAAAATTCCGACAAGAGTCGGAACGACAAATACCATAATGACCATAAATATCATAATTATCATATTGCCGTCGCTGAGCAGCGGGTTTGCGATATTGAATATTCTTTCCACATAGGGAGAGATGACATATTTTGAAACAAAGGGGAACGCGAAGCAGAGAATGAGCATAAGTGCCGCGTGAGTGTAAAGAGAGAACCATTCGCTTCTTCCGGAGCAGTCGGGCTCCCTGGACTCCTTGGGAATTACCGCGATTGCCTTGAGCAGCCATTTAGCCCAGTAGAACAGGGTGGTAGCACTTCCGAAGCAGATGAATATTACAAGGATAATTCCGACGGTTTTGTTGTCCGTGTCGATAAATGATTTGAGCGCCGCCCATTTTGAAACAAGCATTCCGAAGGGCGCGAGGAACATTCCCGCAATACCTATCACGAGTGTAAGGGCGAGCTTCGGTTGCCTGATGATAAGGCCGTGCATTTTTTCAATATCCCTTGAGCCCGTGGTGTTTTCTATTGCGCCGACGGTTTGGAAAAGCAGGGATTTTGAAACTGCGTGGAAAATCATAAGGGAAATTCCCGCCCAAACCGTCTCCGAGCTTCCGACTCCGGAGCAGGCGGTGATAAGTCCGAGGTTGGATATAGTTGAGTATGCGAGAAGCTTTTTGCCGTCTGTAACGGTAATTGCGAGCATACTTGTGATTAAGAAAGTGAAGCCGCCGATGAGCGCAACCATATATCCGGCGTAGTTCCCGTTGAGCTGCGGAGCAAGTCTGAGCAGGAGGTAAACACCGGCTTTGACCATTGTCGCGCTGTGGAGCAGTGCGCTTGAGGGTGTGGGAGCGACCATTGCGCCCAAAAGCCATCTTGAAAACGGAAGCTGAGCGGATTTAGTGAGAGCGGCAAAGGCGAGCAGCAAAATCGGCGGAACGAGAGCCGCGGAGGATTTTGAAGCAATCAGTGCCTGTAAGTCGCTGATTGAGAATTTGAAACCGAGCCAGAGGATAGCCGCACAGAAGCCGCAGCCGCCGAGAAGGTTCATCCAAAGAGCTCTGAAGCAGTTGTCTATTGCCTTCGGAGTTCTGCTGTATCCAATCATCAGGAAGGATACTACACTTGTGATTTCCCAGAAAAAATACATCCAATTCAAGTTAGAACTCATCACAAGTCCGAACATCGCGCCGATAAAGGTGTACATCATCGCGAAGAAGAATTTTGTCCTGTCTTTGAATTGGGTGTGAAGTTTGTTGTGGTAGTCTTTCATATATCCCACCGCAAAAACGGTAATCAAGGTTCCCACAACGGCTATTATGAGTATCATAACAACACTCAAAAAGTCAATGTAGATGTGGTATTGAGCGGCGGGCTCGAAGCCTTTAATGCTCTTTGAACCGGAAAGCTCAAACCAAATTATAGCCACTGTCTGAACAACGGACAGCAGACCTGCGTAGTATTTTTTCCACTTGACGCTCAGAACGCAGACGAGAGCCATAAGGAAAATTTCACCGGCAATCATTATGTAGTCGATAATGTGCGTGTCTTGCAGCAAGGATAGAGTCGTCGAACCTCTTGCGGCCCAAATTGCCGTAAAGCTGACGGCAGCTCCGATGATAAGGGCACTGGAAGAAAAAGTCACAATTTTTCTGGCAGTACCTTTTACAAAAGCCAACAAAACAGCGCTTAAAAACGGAAATAGTATCAGAAAATACAGAATGTACTCGATTTTCATGCCCTGTTTCTCCCTCATACATTATTTGCTTGACAGGAAGATTAGTTACAATATCCCCTTGTCGAACCGACTTATATTTTATCATATTACTATAAAATATACAATAATCGGGCGACCGAATTAAGTACAAAAAACATACACTTCAACCCACATTTTTTTGTAATGTTTACACAATGTACGCGCGTGTGATTTATATAATATGCCATAAGGTGAGGGGAGCCGAACCCGATATGGTTTAAAACGGCATATTTTCG
>CALYOC010000058.1 GCA_945227095.1 uncultured Clostridia bacterium | reverse complement strand
CACTTTGTGCGATGATATATGCCTTCGGCATATGAAGGAACGGATATTATATCATGCTTGCGTAGCAAGTATATCATACGGCAACGCCGTATATCATATCGGCGTCAGCCGATGCATCATTGAAAAAGTGAACCTTTGTCTACCGGCAAAGGTTCGCTTTTTCAATTATATCCGTTCCTCACGGAACGGGTGATATATCTTCGATATGATATCGCACTTTGTGCGATGATATATGCCTTCGGCATATGAAGGAACGGATATTATATCATGCTTGCAAAGCAAGTATATCATGCGGCATCAGCCGTATATCATATCGCATCAGCGATATATCATTGAAATACATAAAAATTACGGTATGATTACCACGAAAAAAGGTGCGTAATCAAAGCTTCATAAAATACGGTCCGCACATGCTTTCGTGGGTTTTGGACGAGCCTTTTCCTGAAAGCGCCATACCGAACAAGAAAACTTCTGTAATTGAACGAATCAAGAAGCTCTTTTCCGGAATTAGAGTGCTTTTGATCGCTTTTTCCTAATTACACTACTTTTGGTCTCTCTTTGGCTTTTTCAATATATATAACGCTACCATAGGCCGGGTAATGAAGAAAAATATTTTAAAGTATAAAAAACAACCGAGTACCGAGCAATTACGCCCGCACTCGGTTGATTTAATAATACTATTATTCAAGCACATCTGCCATTGTTCCGGCAAGCCCCCACAATTCGTTCGCCTTGATTTCCCACTGCGGAAAATCCTCGGGATTTGCAGGATAGGCTCTGTAATGCTTCTTTATCTTCGACGCTATTGAGGAATAGTGCAAAAGCTTTTTAACCGTTGCAATACTGATATTAGAGCTTAAAACGCCGCCGAGAAGTCCTCCGGCGAGAGATAAGGCGTCGGCAAACTTGCTGCTTTTCTTTGAATTTAAAAGGTTATCCTTGAAGATAATTGACTTTTTGAACTCATAGTCATTTTCTTCCTTCGTGCAATCGACCGCACCGGTGAGCTGCGCGAGTAAGGTTGCGAAGTCGGCTCCCTGTGTGCTTTGATACAAGGGGTTTATCTCCCAAAGGGCTTCCCTCGTCGGATATTTGCCGTCCTGCATAGCCTTATCGACTATATCTACGGCAATTTTACTCAAATACCAAGCCGCCGTGACGCCCTCGCCGTTGCTCGGCTTTGTCAGACATGCGCTGTCGCCCATACAGATATATCCGTCGGCGACAAATGAATACGGCGGTCTCCGGTACGGAGTGGCGCCCTTCTGAATATAATCAACCGTGTAATCGTCCAATCCGATTGTATCTAAAAAGTTTTCAAGACTTCGCTCAGCATAGTCAAAGGACAAATTCGCGCCGACACCTAAAAGTGCGCCGTCGCTGTCCTGCTGCGGAGCAAGCCAAACCTTGTAATAAGGCCACGAGATAGTATGAGTGACCTTGTTTTTCTCTTTATCGGCAAAATGAATATACCTGCATATTACATAAAACTTTGACTTTCCGTCGATTTTAAAATTCTCGACTCCGTATAAATCGGGAAGCTTCCTTCTTACGCTGCTGCCTATTCCGGAGCAGTCGGCAACCAAGCGAGCCTTGACCGACACCTCGGCTGAATCCTTAACTGCCTTAACACCGCAAATTTTGCCCTCATCGTCAAACAAAAAGTCCTTGAACTCGCTCTCATACGAAAACTCAACGCCTGACTGCTCTGCCCAGTCGGCAAGCCTGCCGATATATCCGGCAAGGTCGAGAACAAGCACGGTATGCTCGTGCCGCTTTTCCCAATTTCCCAACGCAGAACGCGAAGCGCTGTATTCAAAGGAATGGTAATAGTCCCTGTCACCCGGTTGGGGTACAGGGACTGAGTATGATAACATTTCTTGCTTATCCATATGAAAAATATCAAGGCGCTTACCGACATCTTCCTTTGCCGATTTTTCAAGTACCAAGACGCTGTACCCTTTTTCTGCCATATTTCGTGCAAAATAGGCACCGGCGGTACAAGCTCCTACGACGATAATATCATATTCATTTTTCATAAACTAAATTCCTTTAAACCTTCTTATAAATTCCGACCTCAAGTCCGAATTTATAATAATACTGACAGACATTCATTATAGCATTTTCGACACACGCGTGAGCCGACGCGACATAATCCTTGCCGCCCTTTGTAGATCTTACGGCGTCCTTAAGTGTATTTGACTGATAAGCATATGACCTGATAAGGTTATCAATCGTCATATCCTCCGCTTGCTTGTAATAAGACTTGTCTATTGTATATCCTTCGATATAATAATCAAATCTGTTGTCATCTACATATGATTCATAGGCACCGTGATTGCTTCCAACCGCAGTGAGATTTGAGGCGTGGTGCGGCTCGTTGATATCTTCAAAGTAGTGTGTTCCTCTGCCGATATAACTCATAGCGGTGGAGATGTTACCGTTTTTGTACTCTGTTATAGCTTTATTAAAGTAATCAACCGACTTAGTCTTAGCAGTTGTTTTGCCGCCGTTGAAGGATTTTTCGGTGTCCGGCTTGTAGAAATGCCAAGCAAATATACCGCTTGTCTCCTTAGAGTCGGGGTAATCCGCGCCCTCCAGAAGAAGATTGCTGTTTGTGTCCGTATTTAATATACTGTCACCTAAATCATTAGCGAGTACAGTAAGCGCGCAGGCGACTATGTACTGGTGGGTGTGGTCGTAGCCGCCGGATTTGAAATTGGGACTAAACCTGTCAGTCGCATCCTCCGGGAAGAAGGGGTCCTCGTCCGCAGTCTGCAAAACTCCGTCTCCGACGAAAAAGTCCTCATCGCTGCCGCTGATAAGCGTCCACACATTAGGCGAAACGCTGTTGCGAAGCTCGGGATAGCTCTCCCCGTCCAAAAGAGTATAATCAGGTGCTTCGGCGGCAAAGGCAACACATACGGTTGAACTCATAACCACCAAAAGGCACAGACATTTACAAATAAATTTTTTTAAGCCCGGTCGGCTCAAACTTTTAATGTTCATAGGCATACCACTTTCATTATAGTGTCATTTTATCATTTATTCGCGTATATTATAACATTATGCAACAAAAAAAAGAATTGTTATCTTCAACAAAATATTTTTATTTTTTTATATATAATGTCAATTGATAAAAATTAAGTTTAATATTATTATTTTAATGAGATATTATTACATTTTTCATTTAGAAAAGAAAGGCATAACCTATGTTAAAGACAATGAAAAAGCCGCTCAGCCTAATTGTATGCGCAGTACTTTTATTATTCTCTATTCCCTTTTCGGCAAGTGCCGCAAGCCCATACAATTACACGCTCGACAGCGACAACAACGCAATAATTACAGGAGCGGAAACGGGAACAACCGTCAACACAATCCCATCTGAAATAGACGGACACTCCGTTACGGCAATCGCCGATTACGCATTCTCCGAGCCGAGTTCAAAGGGCATCACCTTCGGTACCACACTTGCTCTGCCCGACACACTTATTTCAATCGGTGAGGGCGCTTTTCAGTACAACACAACCATCACTGATGTGACAATCCCCGAAAGCGTCACTAAAATCGGAAAGTTCGCGTTTTTCTCCTGCATAAAGCTTAAAACCGTTACAATAAACGGAACTCCTACTGAAATTCCGTTGGGCGCATTCAGAAACTGCCACCTTCTCTCAAGTGTAAACATTCCGGAAAGCGTTACCGTTATCGGTGAGAGCGCGTTCGCATATGATTACTCAATGAAAAGCATTTCAATCCCCTACTCCGTCGAAAGTATAGGAAAGAACGCATTTTTAAACTGCTACTCTCTGGTTGACGCAACGGTTTACTCATCCGATTGCAGATACAGCACAAATGTTTTTGACATAGTTGCAAGCAAATTTGTGCTCACCGGTTACAGCGGCTCCACCACTAACCAATACGCGCTTGACAACAGTCTGACATTTGCCGCGCTGCCCGATATTAAAGGCAGAGAAACCCTTGAAAAATTCGTCTCCGACTACAAGGGACTTATTGACAGTCAATCCCTCTACTGCTTCGCAAGCACACTTGTCAACGATTTTTCGCAAGCATACTCTGACACCTGCAAAATTTTGAGAAACCCCGCAGGATACGCAAGCAGCACGGTACAAAACATTGTTAACAAGGCGAGCGGCTTTACGCTCACAGCGCACGATTACTCGCTTGTATCAAGCTCACCGGACGATAATCAAAGCGGCTCTATCTATTACAAATGCAGCAACTGCTCGGCTTGCGTGGGCGCCGAAATGGACAGCACCGGAGAATTGTCTCCGACAGAAAGTGAGGACGAAGTGCTGACGGTTCCCTCACCCGTTCTGTGCGAGTTTACAATCCCCGGCTATGATTATTCAAGGCACAGCGCGAGCCTTAAAATAGACGAAAACACTAACAGTCAGCTCATAAGATTCCCCGCTTCATTAAAGATACCCGAGGGGGCTCAGGTCAGCGATTTCGGCTTCGTCTATACGCAGACAAGATACCTCAACAACATCACGGAGCCTATGGATAACAATAACTACGGCATTGAATATTTCCACATCGGCAGAAATATGGTATATAAATACTCCGTAATGAAATCCGGCGGCAGCTATACGGTTCACGACTCGGACACCTACACCTTCAACCTGGTAATCAATGTTTCCGATACCAACTGGAACCGCCATTCCGCCGCAAGAGCCTTTATCACCTACACATATCACGGATTAGAATTCACGGTGTACGATAATGTTTACGCTTCGAGGAGCATTAAATGGATGGCACAACAGATAGTCGCCTCCCCTTACGAGAGCGAAACAACGAAGGAATATTTCCAAAACAAGATACTTTCATGATAAAACTTATAAACAAAAACTCGCCGCATTATAATGCTGCGTGTTTTTGTTTTTGTACACTTTCAGAACATTCAAGATTTATTACATTTTTACTAAAAAATAATTTTAGCACTCAAAGCATTTGAGTGCTAAAATTAACATTTGCTTAACAAATTTAATATTTTTCCGTAATATATGGGGGTTATTCTATACTCAAGAAAAGCGAAGGAGGCGAAAAACCGATGAACGGTTGAATATAAATTCGCATTCAGCTAACAATATTAAATGAAAAATTTTTTTAGATAAAGGAGATTTTATTATGTTTGAACTTATACCATTTGCAGGAAGAAGAAGCACAGTTTGGGACCCCTTCAAGGAGATTGACGAAATGGAGAAAAAACTCTTTAACAGTGATTCTCTTGCTTTCAGAACAGATGTCAAGGAGACAGACGATTCATATGTCCTTGAAGCAGAGCTTCCGGGATTTAAAAAGGAAGATATAGCAATCGACATTGAGGACAACTACCTCACCATTTCCGCTAAAAGAGAGTACCGGAAAGAAGATAAGGATAAACACAACTATATCCGCCGCGAGCGCGCCTATGGCTCATTCACCCGCAGCTTTGACATCACGGGAATTGACAGCAACAGTATTACCGCCGCTTACAAGGACGGAGTTTTGGAGCTCAAACTTCCCAAAGAAAAAATCGAGACTCCCGACAAGAGGCGTTTGCAGATTGACTAAAATCTGTCTCTTATACACATCTGACCATGCCCACGATCTTAAGCGTGTAGATCTCGGTGGAAG
>CALYOC010000057.1 GCA_945227095.1 uncultured Clostridia bacterium | reverse complement strand
CTCTTATGCGTGAGCTCGGGTTGGACTTTGTGCCGCCGGAAGAAACCCGCGACTCGACCTGCGCACTCGGTGTGAAATATGCGCCGTCGGGCGCCTGTATGCCGATGAAAATTATTCTCGGCGGTTTTATCGAGGCAAACCGTTTGGGTGCCGACACAGGCATTTTCTTCGGCGGAAAGGGGCCGTGCTGCTTCGGCTACTTTGCCGAAAGTTTCAACCTCATTTTCAGAAATAATAATATACCTATGAAAATCTTAACCCTCGAAAAAGATTTCGGGACTGTAAAACAGGTTTTAACCCTGTTAAAAAACGAGTCCTCGTTTCGTCCTTCACAGGCTCCGTACATTATTTCCACGGCTTTAAAATGTGCCGAGGAGCTCGACCGCCTGGAGGACGAAATGCTTGCCGTAAGAGCCTCGCTTTGCAGGAAACAGGCGCAAAGGGAGTTTGAAAGCTACCGCCGTCGTGCCCGCTCCGAGCTCAAAGGCGCCTCCGGTCTCGGTGCGCTTTTAACTCAAATACAAAAGTGCTTTTTAAAGCTGTCGCATTTTGAAAAGGATTTTGAGCCGTATATAAAAATTGCGCTTGTGGGTGATATTTACACCCTTTTGGACCCGTTTATAAACAAAGATATACGATACACCCTTGCGTGCAGGGGTGTTTTGACGCAATGCTCCGTAACCCTGTACGGCTGGCTTTGCGAAAAGCTCAAAAGAACCCCTGCGCCTTGGAATATGTACGCGGACAAATATATGCCGTACCACATCGGAGGATTTGCGCGACAATCGGTGGGCTATGCGGCGGCAAGCGCCGCAAGGGGAGCGGACGGAATTATTGAGATTTACCCGATGAACTGTATGCCGGAAATAGCGGCAAAGGGAATTTTACCGGCGGTGGGGAGGGATTTCTCCGTTCCGATTCTCACCCTCGTGCTCGACGAAATGAGCGCTTCGGAGGGGTACAACACGAGAATTGAAGCGTTTACGGATATGATTGAAAGGAAGCGAAAGATAAATGAAAAACTTCTGTCTCGGTGTTGACCTCGGCTCGGTCAGCACGGATATGGTACTGATTGACGAGAGTAAAAATGTGTATAAAAAAGTTTATCTGCGAACATTCGGTAAACCTGTTGACAGCGTTCACAGAGGGTTAAAGGAGCTGTTTCGCGGGGAAAAAGACATTTGCGTCATCGGCGCGGGTGCCACGGGCAGCGGCAGGAAGATTGCCGCGCAGATGATAGGCGCGGATATAATTAAAAACGAAATAACGGCACATGCGGTCGCCGCGGCGCAGGTGTGTCCGCAGGTCAGCACGGTTATGGAGATAGGCGGTCAGGATTCAAAGATAATCTTTTTAAATGACGGCGTTGTGACAGATTTTAATATGAATACGGTCTGCGCCGCCGGCACAGGCTCCTTTTTAGACCGGCAGGCGGAAAGGCTGGGAATAAATATTTCCCAAATGGGCTCGCTCGCCCTGAAGAGCATTTCCCCGACCCCCATTGCGGGAAGATGTGCCGTTTTTGCCGAAAGCGATATGATACACAAGCAGCAGGAGGGCAACTCCACAAACGACATATTGGCAGGTCTGTGCGCCTCACTTGTCAGGAACTATCTGAACAACCTTGCGCCGGGCAGGAAACTTCTGCCGCCGATACTCTTTCAGGGGGGAGTTGCGGCAAACAAGGGCATTGTGGCGGCATTTGAACGGGAGATAGGCTGTGATATAATCGTACCGGAAAATCACGATGTGATGGGCGCGTGGGGTGCGGCAATCCTCGCTATGGAAAAGATTGCTTCGGGTGCGAAAACTCGGTTTAGAGGCACCCAAAATCTCGACGGAAATTGGCAGAGCCGCCCCGTTATCTGCAAGGGCTGTTCAAACGGCTGTCATGTTGCGGTTATATGCTTAAACGATAAGCCCGTAGGCTTTGTCGGCAACAGATGTGACGGCTTTTTACGGACGATAAAAGCCGCAAATCCGACGCAGATAAGATGAATTTCACAAATTAAAAAGCCGCGCAAAGCGCGGCTTTCATTTTGTAAATTTACTTGTCTTCCTCGATTTTTTCGCCCAAATCAACAGTTCCCGACTCGGTTTTAAGTTCTCCCGTCTTTAATGAGTTGAGGAGATTGTTTATATAGTCCTCATCGTTTAAAGAGAAGTTTTCATCAATATTTTCAAGTCCCATTTTTCTCTCCTTTACAGGTTTTCCAAATCGTAATCAACATTGTCCAGCACATCGCTGAAATCAAAGGTCGCGAAGTAATCGCGCGGAGTCTCGGCTCTGCGAATCATCTGAACCTGTCCGTCCTCTTTTAAGAGCAGCTCACTGCTTTTGAGCTTTCCGTTGTAGTTATAGCCCATAGCGAAGCCGTGCGCTCCCGTATCATGAATGACAAGATAATCTCCCGGCTTTATTTCGGGCAACATTCTGTCTATTGCAAACTTATCGTTATTTTCGCAAAGGGAGCCTGTGACATCATACTTGAAGCTGCACTCCTCGTCCTCCTTGCCCAAAACGGTGATATGGTGATACGCGCCGTACATAGCAGGTCTCATAAGATTGACCGCACAGGCGTCACAACCGACATATTCCTTGTAAGTGTGCTTTAAGTGAAGCACCTGAGTGACAAGACAACCGTAAGGTCCGGTCATAAATCTGCCCGACTCCATATACAACGCCATATCTCCCAATCCGGCGGGCTCAAGCTTCTCTTCAAAAACTTTCTTAACTCCTCGCGAAATTGCGAATATATCGTTGGGCTCCTGCTCCGGACGATAGGGTATTCCGATTCCGCCGGAGAGGTTGATAAACGACAACTCAACTCCGACTTCTTCTTTAAGTCTTACCGCTATATCACACAAAATTCCGGCGAGCTTGGGATAATACTCATTTGTAACTGTATTGGAGGCGAGGAAGGAGTGAATTCCGAACTTCTTAACTCCCTTTTCCTTTAAAATCCTGTATCCCTCAAAAAGCTGCTGCTCGGTAAATCCGTACTTTGCGTCGCCGGGATTGTCCATAATGCCGTTGCTCATTTTGAAAACGCCGCCCGGATTGAATCTCAATGAAAGTGTTTCGGGTAGATGGCCCAATGTCTTTTCCAAACACTCAATATGTGTAAAATCATCAAGGTTTATGGTTGCTGAAATTTTTGCCGCCGCCTTGAACTCCTTGGCGGGCGTGTCATTGGAGGAAAACATTATGTCCTCTCCCTTGAATCCCAGCGCGTCGGACATCATAAGCTCCGTCATTGACGAGCAGTCGGTGCCGAAGCCGTACTCTTGGAAAATTTTAAGTATATAAGGATTCGGGCATGCCTTGACGGCGAAATACTCCTTAAAGCCTTTGTTCCAAGAAAACGCCTTTTTTAAATCCGAGGCATTTTTACGAATACCCTGCTCACTGTATAAGTGAAAGGGCGTCGGATATGTCTTTGTTATTTGTTCTACCTGTTCTTTTGTAATAAATGGTTTTTTCTGCATTTTTCTTCCCCCGAGGACGGTATGTCCTTTTTTAATATAAAAAATAATACAATATAATCTGCCGATTTGTCAATATTCAATCCGTTCTGACGCTTATCTCGCCACTCGCGAGCGTCTGCATCTCGCCGGACTCGGTTCTGACAATCAGCTCTCCGCTCTCGCCTATATCCTCTGCTACGGCGCACTTGACCGAGCCGCGCACGGTATATTTAATTTTCCTGCCGAGAATAAAGCAATGGGCCTTGTAATACTCGCGCACCCTCGAAAAGTCAAAGTCTGTGCAATAGTCTAAAACTCCCTTGGCAATCTCCGCGATAAGTTCATTTTTTGAAACATTTTGCGCAAAAAGCGATGAAGCGGTGCTTTCGATTTCCTGCGGAAACTCACTTGTGCTTATATTTACGCCGATACCCACAATAATACTGCTGATGCTTCCGCTCTCGACATCGGTGACTGCCTCGCTCAAAATACCGCAAATCTTTTTTCCGTCAAGGTAAACATCGTTTACCCATTTAATGAGCGGCTTTTTATCCGTCAGCTTTTCTATCGCCTTGACTACACTTACCGCCGCCGCCGTGGTTATTCCGACTCCCACCGGAGCCTGTGCCGGTGGATTTATCAACACACTGAAATAAATACCTGTGTCTGCCGGAGAGTAAAATTCCCTGCCCAGCCTGCCCCTGCCGGCGGTCTGCTCTCCCGCGCAGACGAGCATATTCCCCGGCGCCTTGCCTGCGGCAATCCTCTTGGCTTCGTTATTGGTGGAGTCCACACTCGGCAGATATTTGATAACCAACCCGGCGCTTTTCTCACCCATAGCCGCCGCTATTCCCTGTTCGGAGATGATGTCGTTGTCCGGTAGCAGCATATAACCGCTGTTGGTCGCCGAGGAGATAGAATATCCCTCCTGCCTGAGTGAGCGCACAGCTTTCCAGACCGCATTTCTGCTGATTGAGAGCTTCTGTGCCATAAGCTGTCCCGAAACGGGCCTGCCCTTATTAAATTCTAAAAATTCAAGAACCTTATCCTTTGTCATTCCGTTCACAGCGTTCTCCCGTCAAAAGCCTTTTATAATCCTAAAAACAACAATTCTATTTTACTATACCCGTGCCCAAAATACAATATTTCACAAAAAAGAGCTGCCGTACAGGGCGAAAAAGCAGAAAAAACACAGCAATTTAAGCGCGACGGCAGGACATTTTTTACATTTTGACAAACAAATGTTTGCATTTTTAAAAAATATATGTTAAAATAAAGCCGAACAAATATTCACCCGAGGTGTTTTTATGTCAGATATCAATTCCACTCAACTCAAAATTTACGAATATCTCAAAGAACGCGCGGCTGACGGAGTTCCCCCGACGGTGAGGGAAATCGGCGCGGCGGTAGGACTGCGTTCAACATCTTCTGTTCAGGCGAATTTGGACGCGCTCGAGGAAAAGGGATATATCTCCCGTGACCCGATGCACAAGCGCTCAATACGCTTGAGTGCCTGTGCGGAAAATGTGACCTCTGTTCCCCTTTTGGGAACGGTTGCGGCAGGTATGCCCATTCTCGCCTACGAGGATGTAGAGGACTATATCCCATACAACGGCCCCAAGAGCGGTCAAAGGGAGCTTTTCGCCCTTAAGGTAAAGGGTGAAAGTATGATAAATGTCGGCATTTTAAACGGCGATATTGCCATTATCGAAAAATGCGAGGTCGCGTCTAACGGTGACATTGTTGTAGCTCTCATAGGCGATGAGGCGACGATAAAGACTTTCTATAAGGAGGACGGTCACTTCCGCTTACAACCGGAAAACGACTCCCTTGCGCCGATTATAACGGACGAGGTCGCAATTTTAGGCAAGCTCGTCTCCCTTATCCGCCATTATTGATATGACTTCGCTATAATATAACAAATAGGCCCACCGTGTAAAGCGGTGGGTTTTGTTGTATTTCCGTATTATATGTTGTTTGCAGTCGGTATCTTAATCCTCGGCGATATGTTTTCGACGGCTCCGTCCCGCAAGATATAATGTTAGTCGTTGATTTCTCCGGTTTCGCCCGCGACGCACCGGTGTCTTCAATAAAATCAACAAACACTTTTTAAAAATCGGATTATGTTGTTTCCTTTTGAATGAACACAGCCTTATGTCTCATTTTATATTTTCCTTAATTTCTGTTTAACGGCTCAAATTACGGCATTTAGGGATATTTCAAAATAAAACGGGAGCCGTTATT
>CALYOC010000056.1 GCA_945227095.1 uncultured Clostridia bacterium | reverse complement strand
GATTGCCTCTTGTCTCGTGGGCTCGGAGATGTGTATAAGAGACAGATGTTGCAGGCTTTAAAATACGAAAAATCGGCATTGGTGTCCTCAAGCCTTGCCGCCGCCTTTTTTAAAATGAGAAACCTGCTGTTATACAGGGCGCCGTAATCTATACTCTCCGAGTACTCACACTTCGGCGGAAGCTCGTCAGGCATCAAATATCCGTCCGTGACAAGAAAGTCAAGGTCGATGAAGTAAGGATTGCCCGCAAACGCGGAAAAGCTCTGATACGGACTGTCACCATAGCTTGTCGGTCCTATCGGCAATATCTGCCAATAGGTTTGACCTGCGCTTTTAAGAAAATCCACGAATTGATACGCCTTTTCTCCGAATGTTCCTATTCCGTAATCTGACGGCAAGGAGCTCACAGGCATTAAAATTCCGTTGCTTCTTCTCATTATTAAACCCCCGATAGGCTGATTTTTTATCGCTCGGACAACGCCGGCACCTAAACTATTTTACAATAAAGCCCGCGGAAAGTAAACCGTTCACATAGTCACAATATGCTTTTTTCGTTTAATGCCGATAAAGCAAGAGTTTACGGCGGCATTCACACCGACAAAGCATTTTCGGGCATTAAATTATATGTTCGTTGATTATATTATCCTTTTGTGATATGATATATACCGTTGTTGCCGAAAATAAATTTCAATACCGAAAAATGCCTCGGCGGCATCCTTTAACTGTATTTAACAACAGTTCATCTGTTTATTTTGTCGAAACGGGGAAACGAAAATGATTAGTTCTCAAAAAAACTCTGCACCTTCACTCGCCGATTCACAGGTTAAAACGAGATACGAATTTCTTGACTTCCTGCGCGGACTTATGATGATAAGCGTAATAGTTTACCATTTTATGTACGACCTTGTGGACATTATGGGTATGGATATACCGTGGTTTGGAACCACCGGCGCTTGGTATTGGCAACAGATAACCGCAGGCACATTTATCTTTTTAAGCGGAGTATGCTGTAATTTCAGCCGAAACAATACAAAACGCGGTGTTCGCCTGTTTATGTGGGGTGTGCTGATAACAGTCGTCACGCTCTGCATCGACCTTGCCGACGAAATGTTCCACGGAATTTTCATCTACTTCGGCATTCTCACATGCCTCGGCTGCTGCGGAATTCTGCTGGGCTTCTTCAAGGATAAACTTTGGGATAAAATTCATCCCGCCGTCGGCGCGCCTGTATCAATACTGCTCTACCTTTTCACAAGAGGTATTTACATGTGCGGCAAGGGCGTCAAACTCACCGGAGTTTACAGAGGCTTCCTTGGAATTGAAAGACTCCCCTTGATTTGGCTTCCTCACAAGCTTTACACATATGTCGGTTTGGAGCCTTTCGGACTTCCGACCGAGAGTTTCTCTTCAAGCGACTATTTCCCGATTATTCCGTTCTTCTTCCTGTTTATGTTCGGATACTTTAGCTGGAAGCTGATAAAAAACACCAAATTTATCAACAAGATTGCGCATTTCAGGTTCAAGCCTATCAACTTTGTCGGCGAGAAGTCAATTTGGTTTTATCTGCTTCATCAGCCGATAATTGCACTCGTTCTCGGCGCGGTAATGCTTTTCAGCGGAAAACTTTTTTAAGACAGATCCGCAAAAGGCAGATTTTACCTTGGCAATAGGGGGTGATTGACTCACCCTTTAAAGCATAAAACGGTGGTTCGTGACCATCCCACCCGTCCCGAAAATCGGGATAAATCAAAACTACGGAGGAAAATTTAATATGAAAACAAAGTTACGAAAAAGCACGCTTTATTTAGTTCAGGCGGCACTTATCGCCGCGGCGTACGCAGCCCTTTTCTACGCGCAAAATCTCTTACTGCCGGGAACGACCTCGGCAGCTGTGCAATTCAGAGTTGCAGAAGTTCTCAATGTGCTCGCCTGCTTCACGCCCGCGGCAATTCCCGGGCTCACGCTCGGCTGTGTGCTCTCAAACCTCGCCAACATATCGGCAGGACTGCCTCTCGATATGATTTTCGGCTCCGCCGCCACTCTTGCGGCAACCTCGGCGATGTACCTCACCCGCAAGCTGTGCTTTAAAAAGCTGCCGCTTTTAAGCGCCGCCATGCCCGCGATATTCAACGGAATTATCATCGGCTGGGAAATCGAAACCTTCTTCATTTCGGGTTACTTACACATCTCAAGCTTTCTGTTGTGCGCGGCACAAGTCGCGGCGGGAGAACTCGCGGTTATGGACATCCTCGGTATGCCACTGGTTTACATAATCAAAAAGAGAAATCTGGATAAAAAGCTCTTCTGTTAAAAACAGAAAAATAATTGCCGCCTTCCGGTGAAAAGAAGGCGGTTTTTTTACGCCGAAAATATCACCGACCTTCCGCCGAATAAAAAATATTTGTTATTTTACACAAAAAAACGCCGCCAAATGAGTCAAAAAAGCAGTTTTAAATTCAAAAATTTACAAAATAAAATTTGGTTTAATTTATGTATTTACACCTAAAAAACAAAGTAGTATAATACTTCTTGGTAAGATAATATTTAAAACATTTAAGGAGGGCAAAAAATGGCTCGTAAGACTAAAACCATGGACGGTAACTCCGCCGCGGCTTTCGTGTCATATGCTTTCACGGAAGTTGCCGCTATTTATCCCATTACACCTTCATCAGTAATGGCTGAGGTTACCGACGAAATGGCCACAGCAGGTCAAAAAAACCTTTTCGGTCAAACTGTAAAAGTTGCCGAAATGCAATCAGAAGGCGGCGCCGCAGGTGCAGTTCACGGCTCACTCAACGCAGGTGCTCTCACAACAACATACACGGCTTCGCAAGGCCTTTTGCTTATGATTCCGAATATGTATAAAATAGCAGGTGAACTGCTTCCCAGCGTTATCCATGTTTCGGCACGCTGCGTTGCAAGTCACGCATTGAACATCTTCGGTGACCATTCTGACATATATGCCTGTCGTCAGACCGGTTATGCTATGCTTTGTTCAAGTAATGTTCAAGAGGTTATGGACCTCGGCGCAGTTGCCCACCTCTCAACAATCAAAGGTAAGGTTCCCTTCCTTCACTTCTTCGACGGATTCCGCACTTCTCACGAAATTCAAAAGATTAAGGTTTGGGACTACAAGGACCTTGACGATATGCTCGACCGCGATGCAGTTGCAGATTTCAGAAGCAGAGCGCTCAACTCCGAGCAACACGTCTTAAAGGGCTCGGCTCAAAACGGCGACATCTTCTTACAGGCGAGAGAAGCGTGCAACAAATACTACGAGGATATTGTAGGCGTAACCGAGGACTATATGAATCAAGTCAACGAAAAACTCGGCACGGATTACAAGCTTTTCAACTACTACGGCGCCCCGGACGCAGAAAGAGTTATCATCGCTATGGGCTCTGTCTGCGACACCATTGAGGAGACTGTCGACTACCTCAACGCGGCAGGCGAAAAGGTCGGACTTGTCAAGGTCAGGCTCTATCGTCCGTTCAGCGTTGAACACCTTGTAAAAGCACTTCCCGAAACGGTTAAGGTAATCTCCGTACTCGACAGAACAAAGGAGCCCGGCTCCCTGGGCGAGCCCCTGTTCCTGGACGTTGTTGCCGCTCTGAGAGGAACAAAATTTGAATCCGTTCCCGTTCTCGGCGGCAGATACGGATTGGGCTCAAAGGACTGCAACCCCGGAGATATTTGCGCTTGCTATAAAAACATGGCTGCCGACACTCCGAAGAAGGAATTCACCTTGGGTATCACAGACGATGTGACATATCTCTCACTCGATGTAGACGAAGTTCCCAACACCACTCCCGAGGGCACAACCTGCTGTAAATTCTGGGGACTCGGCTCCGACGGTACGGTCGGTGCAAACAAAAACTCAATCAAAATCATCGGCGACAACACCGATATGTATGCACAGGGATACTTTGCATATGACTCCAAAAAATCCGGTGGTATCACAGTATCCCACCTCAGATTCGGAAAGACTCCTATCAAGTCCACATACTACATAAACAAGGAAAACTTCGTCGCCTGCCACAATCCGTCATATATCGACAAATACGATATGGTACAGGATATTATCCCCGGAGGCACATTCCTTCTCAACTGCGCTTGGGACGCTGAGGAGCTTGATAAGAATATCCCCGCAAAAGTTAAAAACTATATAGCAAACAACAACATCAAATTCTATACAATAAACGCTACAAAAATAGCCGAAGAGGTCGGGCTCGGAAACCGCGTTTCAACCACATTGCAGGCGGCCTTCTTCTACCTGACAAAGATTATACCCGTTGAGCAGGCGGTTTCTCTTATGAAAGACGCCGCAACACGCACATTCAGCAAGAAGGGCGACGACATCGTTAAGATGAACCACGCCGCCATTGAAAAGGGCGTAGAGGGTGTTATCGAGGTCAATGTTCCCGAATCCTGGAAGACCGCAAAGGACGAAGAAGTCAAGGCTCAGGCAGAGGTTAAAACGGACAGAGAGGATATGAAGAAATTCGTTAAAGAAATCCTCAACCCCGTCAACGCTCAAAAGGGCGACAAGCTTCCCGTTTCCAAGTTCGCAGACGCCGCCGACGGTGTATTCCCGCAGGGCTCTGCCGCTTTCGAGAAACGCGGTATCGCAGTAAACGTACCCGTTTGGGTGAAAGAAAACTGCATACAGTGTACCTTCTGCTCAATGGTATGTCCCCACGCGGTAATTCGTCCCTTCGCCCTGACAGCCGAGGAGGCTGACGCGGCACCCGAAACGCAGAGCAGAAAGCCGATGATGGGTATGCCCGACAAGCAATTTGCCATCGGCATCTCCTCTTTAGACTGCACAGGCTGCGGTGTTTGCGCTCAAACCTGTCCCGGTATGAAAGGACAAAAAGCCCTCGTGATGCAACCTATCGAGGAACCCCTCTACCAGCAGGACGGCTTCAACTACCTTGTCGATTTGCCGGAAAAGGAAGATGTTAAAGAGAAATTCAAGCCCACCACAATCAAAGGCAGCCAGCTCCTGCAGCCGATGCTTGAGTTCTCCGGCGCTTGCGCAGGTTGCGGTGAAACACCTTACGCAAAGCTCGCAACACAGTTGTTCGGTGACAGAATGCTCATCGCAAACGCGACAGGATGTTCTTCAATCTGGGGCGGCTCCGCTCCCTCAACCCCCTACACCGTAAACAAAGAGGGCAAGGGCCCGGCTTGGGCAAACTCCCTGTGTGCGGACAACGCAGAGTACGGATACGGAATGTTCCTTGCAAACGCTCAAATCCGCGAGGGACTTGCGCAGCAGGCTTTGACCTTGGCAAACGGAAATTCCTCCGTTGCCGGAGCGGCAAAGAATTGGCTCGACACATTTGATGACTCCACTGCCAACCAAAAGGCAACCAAGGAGTTTAAAGAAGCTCTCGCTGACGCAGTTCTTGACGGTGACGAGGCCGCTGCAGCAAAAGCAATCAGTGAAAAGGCCGATTTCCTCAACAAGAAATCGCAATGGATATTCGGCGGTGACGGCTGGGCATAAGACATCGGCTAAGGCGGACTCTACGATGTTATCGCGCTTCGCAGCGATTAAGTAAAGCTCTGATTCGTAAAAGAGTATGACTCCAACACCGGCGGACAGGCTTCAAAGGCTACACCCACCGGCGCCATCGCTCAATTCGCCGCCTCCGGTAAGATTGTCAAGAAAAAAGACCTCGCGGCAATCGCTATGAGCTACGGATATGTATATGTCGCTCAATGCTCAAT
>CALYOC010000055.1 GCA_945227095.1 uncultured Clostridia bacterium | reverse complement strand
AATCAATCCTTAGTTTCAAATTTATATCCGACGCTCCATACGGTTTTAAGCTCCCATTTGTCGGAGGCTCCCTCCAGCTTCTCGCGCAGACGCTTGACATGGACATCTATCGTCCTGGAGGACTCACCGAAATAGTCAAAGCCCCAGACATCATCAAGGAGCTGATCCCTGGTGAACACGCGGTTCGGATTTGACGCCAGGTGATAGATTAACTCAAGTTCCTTGGCAGGCGTGTCGATAGTCTTGCCGCACACCTTGAGTTCATAGTTGTTAATATTTATATAAAGATTGTCATATTCCACAACGCCGTCTTCCTTTGTAGCTTCGGTACGACCGGCAGTTCGGCGCAAAACAGCTTTTACGCGCGCCACTACCTCCTTGGTGTCAAAGGGCTTGACAACATAGTCATCGGCACCTAACTCAAGTCCCAAAACCTTGTCAAAGGTTTCACCCTTGGCAGATACCATTATTACCGGCACCTCGGAAAACTTCCTGATTTCACGGCAGGTCTGCCAGCCGTCAAGCTCCGGCATCATTATATCCAAAAGGATTATATCCGGCTCCTTTTGCTGAACCTTTTCAAGAGCGGTTCTGCCGTCATTTACCGTGACGACATCATATCCCTCTTTTTCAAAATACAGTCTTAACAGCTCACAAATGTTGACATCATCATCAACTATCATAACTCTTTGATTAGCCATAATTCAGTCTCCTGTTCTCAAAGATTTAGTATAATCTGTCGAAATAATTATTTATTTATTTATTATAATAACACATTTTACAAAAAATACAAGTTGACGCTGCGGCAAAAATTTAATGTAATAAATTATTGTTTTAAAAATTAAGAACCCGAAGAACAAGTCTTCGGGTTCGATAAAATTATATACTAATCAGCATCTGATTAAAATTAACGCAATGTCGGTCAAGTCAACTTTTCCGTCCTTGTTGACATCTGCCGCGAGTAAATAAACTCCGCTCAACTGACGGTCTCCAAGATAGTGGTCCAAAGTCAAATCCACATCTGCCGAGGTGCTGTTCGCATCTCCGTTAACATCTCCGCTGATTACAAATGTAAACGCGTCATAGTCCTCTCCGTCGCGGGAAACGATAATCTTAAAGCCTGTGGCGACGGGAGTGTCCTCTGCAACCGTTTCACCGGAGTGGTTTACAATTCTGACTTCACCCTGTCCGCCGTCAAACATTCCGACTACATTTGCAACGGTGTTTCCTGTGCCGATTCCGTCAACACGGTTATTTGCTAGGCTTACAGCTCCCGCAAAGTTTACATCAACCGGAAAGCGAGGAATTTCGTGAAGAATTAAAAGACAATCCTGCACGGATACAACCGCTTGATTTATAGTTGTTTGACCGGAGTCGGAGGAATAAAGCGCTTCATATTCCGCCAGAGCCTCGTTAAACTGCGCGATTGACGATTGTGTGTACTTCTCCGGGTCGGCAACGGCGTGAAGCTCATCAACCGCCGCGCGAAGTTCACTTATATCAACCATAGAGTTGATTGCGCTGATAAGTCCGGGGATACATTTGTCAAGTTCCTTCTGCGAAATGCCGTGGCCATAGTAGGGATTCTCCGTAGCCTTGGCAAGAAGCTCATTTGCATAGCTTACCGCAGAATTAAGAGCTGTCAGTGAGCCCAATGTTGCGTTCTCCTCGCTCCAGGTTGCCGCTTCCTCAAGAAGTGCGTCAATATCCGAAGTGTCGATAACATACTCAAGCTCGGAAACCTTTGCCAAAAGGTTGTCGCGGCAGGAGTCCATATCCTGCTGATTTGCAAAGAAACAGATGTTGTGTATCATCGCATACGCGGGTACATTCAAGACATACGGGTCATTTCCCTGCCATACGGAGCAGCCTGCGTCAACGGAATCATAATCATCGGTCATACCGCCCATTTCGTTGAACACGCCATCCTCAATGGACGCGCCGTCGGCTACGCTGTAACCATACAGTGCGGATTGAAGATTGTACCAGCTATCCTCGGTAAAATCGGACTGCTCGAGCTGATATGTTCCGGAGGTCTTATCCGTAATATCATCAAAGAGTTTTTCAAGTCCGTTTGAATCGGAATACGAGTCCCTTCTGCTGACATAGTAGCCATAAAGTTTTTTGTCCGCATATCTCTTACCGGAAACGGTCAAGCCGTTTTCATCGGCAATCTTCAAATTGTAAATTGCATTCCAAAGGCGGTCGCCCTGCTCCTTAATCTCCGAAGCGGTATAGTTGTTGGCTTCCTCAAGCGCAACACTCTTGTTGTACTCATCTTTCATTGCGGTATAGTTGGCATAGAGAGCGCTTGACGGGAACATAGTCGCAACCGTCCAATCCCTGCCCAATATATCAAATGCTTCCGTAAAGTCATAGTAGAGGTCCTGCTCTCCGGTTTCCTCGGTATAAATAATGGCCTCAGCCCAGCCGATACCGGCATCTAAATAGTTGGTATTGATATTGAGCCTTACAAGTCGGTCTGTCGCTCTTTCGAGCGCTTTGGTCGCCTCGTCAATACTCGCTTGGAAAAGAGTCAAGTCTGCCAAGGTTTCCTTCGCACCGGTCAAGGCACTCGAGAAAGTCGCCCAGGAATCATCGGTATATACGGGGTTACCCTCTTTGTCAAGGTTCTGTCCGTTTGTTCCCATCTGCCCTGCGCGCTTAATTGCGGCTTCAAGAGCGGTGGTGTCAACCTTCCAATAATACTGGTCAATAACGGTGAGATAATTGTTCTCCTCACTGCCTTTGATAACCTGTGCAGGTGCCAATGTTGAACGGTTATAGTTATAGTCGACATATTCATTTGCAGAAATGACGGAAGGAGTGAAAGTTGAGCCGTCGGTGACTTTCATATCATAGTCGGACTTTATAAGAGTCTTTTCAGTTCCGGCAGCGTCGGTGTAGAAATAGTGATTTGTCACAACCGTGTCATATCTGACAAGTGAATTGTACGCACTCTTTACTCTGCTCAAAGCATTTGCGACATTTGCCGCGGTTGTCTGGTTCTTGCCTAACTGAACATAAGCTGCCTTGAGATATGTTGCATAGTTGTTCCAGCTTGATGTTGTATAAGAGCCCTGGTTGAGTCCCAATGAGGCAAGGTCTGTAAGATATGAGCGCAATGCCGCTTTATTGTTATTATACACGGTGATATTAAAGGTAGGGGTTACTGCTTTGGATTTGAAAACTCCTACGACACCTCCGACAATACCGCCGGTGAGACCGTACAAAGTGAAGCCTGTTTTGATTGTCGTAGTCGCCGCCGTCGGAATTGCACCGAGACAGTCAACCGCAACAGCGGTGGAAGCAATGTTTACAAAGTAACCGGTCTTTGTGTCGGTGTTCCACTCGAAAGAGGTTACACCCTCCTCATTGGGAACAACATAGTCGGCGGATACCGTACCGAAGGAACCCGTCGTGTTCGAGAGTGTGGCGTTGAATCCCCAAAGCTCATAGTGGTCACGAAGGTCGTAATCCGGGTCAAACTTAAACTGCAAGTTAAAGTCCTGCCAAGTGGTGTAGATACTGCCGTCAACATAAATTGTAGCATTGACAGAAGCGGTTGCACTGTCATTATTGGAAACGCTTCCGCTGGTCAAAGGAGCCAAAGTGATATTGCTCGTCGCTCCGTAGCTGCCGAAACCGGAGGGCGTAGAAGCAATCATTGTAACGCTTGTGTTGGTTTCGGTCTTTGCATAAATATAAGCGGTGACACTCTCCTCGGTAGAAGCGGGATTGCCCTCTACACGATAGAAAACCGTAACCGAAAATACATCATTCACGGTGACCTTACCGCTGATACCGAACTTCTGCGGTTGACCTACTTCAACCACCTTGTCCTCGATATAGTTCGAGAAGTTTACAGTACCGTTGCTCGTAATGCCGGAAATGACGATGTTCTGCTCGGACTCATTATACAGCGTTATACTCAAGGACGAGTCTTGAATGTAACCCGATGAGTTGACCATAATATAGTCTCCCTGCAACTGGTCGGTGTCTGTAAACGCCATATAGACATTCTGTGCGAGCGCCTGAGCATTGGCAGGCAGCACAAAAATCAATGAGGACGCGATAACAGCCACAGAAACAGCAAGACTGATAAGCTTCTTTGTTAATTTCATTGCCCTTCCTCCTTAAACCGTGGGTAAAACCGTAAAATTAAAGAACAAGCGATAATATCGCATTATTACTCTATTTTATAATAAGTATATCAAAAAGTTATTAGGTGTTCAACAGGTTTAAAGCCTGAGTGAATAAATTCGTGATAAGCGACAAATTTTTCTTAAAATAATTGTGAAAAAACGACAAACAAAAATCACCTCATTCGGCAAAAACAATTCACTGTTTTTACATAAAAAACAGACAAAGCACGGCGCTTTTTCGCCGTGCTTTGTCAAAACATTTAGCTTGAATTTCTGAAAAATCAACCGTCATATGACATAACAAAGGAAATGTTTTCTCCGAGGTCTATGACCTCGCCGCCCCTGTTGAATTTGGCATTTCCAATCCTTTTGATATTATCATACTTGGTATAGAAAACATAGTCCGTTCCCTTGGTGTCAAACTTATCTACGGCTGTGCCGAGCTTGACAGCCTTTTCGCCGGAAAGCGAATACAGGGTGTATTTGCCGTTCTTTTCTTCACAGAGGGCAACGGGGATTGCCGCGTCCTGCGAAGCTACGGCTCCGGAACCGAGTTCAATCTTTTTATCACCCAGCCGGACGGTTCCGTCCGACTTTTTATAGTATGTGCCGCTCTCGCTCGAAACGCCGAGTAAAGAACTGACCTTATCGGTTGAGGAGACGTTCTCAAAGGCGTTCTTTGAGTAGTTTGCAGTGTAAAGCTTGCCGGTGAGGGTTTTTACAAAGTCATAGTCAAAAATAGCGGAAATCCTATTGTTTTGCGCATCGACAAATATCTCTCCTCCGTTATACGACGCACCCTTTTCGGGAGTAAAATATGTCACGGAGTCCGCGCTTACCATGGCGACGGATTGAGTCCTTATCTCATCAAAAATACTGTACGCAACAGTGATGTCTTCGAGTTTTTTCTGCTGCTTTTTATCCTTAAACTTATACTGTGCGACATTGAAGAACGCAATCCCCTCCTGCTCATCATTGCCGGCATTGAATACTTGACCGGTAAATTCACAGACCTTTTTGGGCTCCTTTGACTTGACGCCGAAGGAATAGATAGAGGTGGTTGTAAAGTTGTTGAGATAGTTTTGTATTTTCTTTCTCATTTCGTCTCTTTTTACCTTTGCTCGGTAATCGGACTGCGCTTTTTTATAAGCCGCCTCGGAGGAATACGATTTCCTTGCGGTTTTCTTTAACTTCGCGTCGCTTTTCGCCTTATCGTCCACTACCACATCCGATACGGAATAAGCGCCCTTTTTCGCCTGGGCATAAAGTAAATTACCTTTGCCGTCCACGCAATAAACGGCGGACGCGTCCTTGCTGATAACCTTGCCGCTCTTATGGTTCAAGGAAACTCCGAGAGTGTAAGTAAACGCGCCCTTGCTGTGATTGACGCTTTTATAATACACGGTGTCGAGCTCTTCGGAAGCATAGATTATTTCTGCGGAACTTTCGCTGATTACAACGGGATTTTTACCGATGTCGGTGTTTTCCAAAATCTGCTTTTTGCTCATAGACTTATCTTTTTCACCGCGGGTAAAATCCGTCCTTGCCATACAAAGACTGTAAACGCCTGTATTCTCCGGCAGGACTTTATTATAAATT
>CALYOC010000054.1 GCA_945227095.1 uncultured Clostridia bacterium | reverse complement strand
TTGAATATTCGTCTCTGTTCTCGAAGTCATTATGGCTGACATCTACTCCTACCGTACCTCCCGCGCCGAGTAGAAAAGACTTGCGAAGCGAGTAAAGTCCTTCGTCAATACTGAACTTTTCATTGAGTCTGCTGACCGCGCGAATATCGGTTGAATTGTTACAGACATTCTTTTCAATCAACTTGAAGATTTTTCGGGTTAATCCGGACATACTGACATAGCGAATTCCCCATTGACAATACAAGCGCACGGGTATCTTTGCAAGCTTCGCGGTGAAGGCGGCATAAAATGAAGCATTCGGAGTTGAATACTGTACCATATCAAACTTTTCCCGTTTAAAGATTTTGTAAAAATCCAAAAGGACAAAAAATGCGCCTATATCAATTCCCCTTTTCATTTTTACGGGGATATAATGAATATACTCAGGCAGCGAATCGGAAAATTCCTTATCGGGTGAGCAGATAAAGCTAATGTCGTATTTCCCGGTTTTATAAAGTGCCTGTGCCGTTTCAAGCACAAAACGCTTTAAAGTGACCGAGGAAGTTGTAATAAAACAAATCTTTTTCATCAATTCTTACTATTCAAAATTTCTCTGATGGCGGTGCACACTCTGATTAAATCCTCATCCGTCATTTTGGTATCGCTCGGCAGACAGACACCGTTTTCAAAAATATGCTGCGCGACCGCGCCGTTGTCGATGTAATCACAATCCGCAAATACCGGTTGCATATGCATGGGTTTCCAGATTGGCCTTGATTCAATATCGCATTTCTCAAGTCCCTCAAGAATGTCGATAGGTCTTACCTTGCCGGAGAGTTGAATACAGGTAAGCCAACAGTTAGACTCTTCCCAGTCGTAGGTTGGCATAAAGGAAATGCCGTCTAAATCAGACAGATGTGATTTATAGAAATTATAGATATATTGCTTTTTCTCAACTCGCTTGTCAAGCACCTTTAACTGACCGCGGCCGATACCGGCTACGACATTACTCATTCGGTAGTTGTAACCGATTTCTTTATGCTGATAGTGACGAGCCTTTTCACGCGACTGAGTTGACCAGAATGTTACCTTCTGCGCGAGCTCGTCCGCATCATCGTCATTGAGAAGCAACATTCCGCCGCCACTTGTAGTGATAATTTTATTTCCGTTGAATGAGATTATACCGCATTTGCCGAAAGTACCGGTATATTTACCCTTATACTTACTGCCGAGGCTCTCCGCCGCGTCCTCGATAAGAGTCGCACCGTGTTCACGGCAAATTCTCATTATTTCATCAAGTTTGGCGCAAAGACCGTACAGATGAACTACGACAACATATTTACATTCCGGGTACTTTTCAAATGCCCTTTCAAGTGCCTCGGGACTCATACACCAGGACTCGAAATCGGAATCAATAAACACGGGTTTTGCGTTTAAATATGTAATCGGGTTGGCAGACGCAGAAAAAGTGAGACTCTGACAAAATACTATGTCACCCTCTTTTACTCCTGCGGCTTTCAAGCCCAAATGAATCGCCGCGGTTCCCGCGCTAAGCGCAACTGAATTCTTAGCGCCGAGCTTATGAGCCATTTCCTTTTCAAATTCGTTGACATTTTTGCCCAAAGGAGCTATCCAGTTTGTATCAAAGGCCTCTTGAACAAATTCCTGCTCAAATCCCTCATCGCTCATATGCGGTGAAGCAAGCCAAATATGTCCTTTACTGTCCAAAAAAACACCCCATCATAAATTTAAAATAAATTATATTATATAATAGCATATTTTGCTTATATAAATCAAGTTATGTATAATATTCTACTTTTTCAGCACAATCAAATTGAGATTTGCTCTGTTAAACACTCGCAAGACTCCGTTTGTCATACCGAGTCCGCGGCTGACAAACATAGTCCTGCCGTTAGATTCATATCTTCCGGCGAAATACTCCGGGAAAAAGCCCTGCTCAGGTGCAAAAAGCGCATTGTTAAAGGGAAGCCTGACTATACCGCCGTGTGCATGACCGGAAAAGATTAAATCGACATCAAACCTTTTATAAATGTTGAAGCACTCGCAGTGATGTGAGAGAAGCATTGTGAAATCATCACCGGTCTGCCGTGCGAGTCGTTCCCAAACAAATTCAAAGTATTCATCTGTATCAGCATAATCCCTGTAATAATGAAAACCGTATTCTCTCGAATACCATGACACATCTTGAAATCCAAGGATATTAACGCAATCCCCACCCCTGTATATCTTCTGATATTCACCGTCGAGAATATGAACTCCGAACTGCGTTAGTGCGGCTTCAAAGGTGGCAAGAGCGTTGTCATCCAAGAGCATTTCGTGATTGCCGTGGACATAATATATTTCGGAGGATAGGTTTGAAGACAGACCTTTAATTAAATTGAGCGCAACAGTTGTATCAGTATCGCTGCTGCCGAGTAAATCACCTGTGATGAAAATATAATCGGGCTTTGCTTCGATGCACTTCTCCAAAAGATAGGAGTTACCTTCACCGAATTCCTTGCTCTCTAAATCAGAAATTTGCAGAATTCTCACAGAATCGAAGCTTTCGGGGATTTTGTCATTTTGATAGACATATTCGCTGACTTCGATAGTGTTATTGTCCCAATACAAATACGCGCCGAAAAACAGAACGACGCTTAATATACAGGCAATTATTGAGTAGATTTTTTGTTCTTTTCTCATTTACACCGACTTCTTTATGCGAATTTTGCTTAGACAATATTTTATTCTTATTAAATTATATCAAAAATATGTAAAAAAGTAAATAAATCTTAACAAACCGCAGAATATGTTAAAAACAAATTCTGCGGTTTGATTTAAAAAGGTTAAATTATTTTTTTAATACAATCGGCGCTTTTACTATTTTGGGCTTCCTTTCACCTATGCTTAGCATTTGATTTACAAGCATATCTCTCAATTTTCCCCGTACCTCCGAATACTCCTTGGACTTGACAAGGTTATTCTTTTCGGCGGGGTCATTCTCCAAGTCATAAAGATATGCTTCAAAATAAACCGGTGAACTGCCGTGAATATATCCACATGGCATAAAATCACGAATGCAATACTTATACCTCTTTGTCCTAATTGCGCGTCCGCACTGACTCTCGCTTATCTGCATAAATACGAAATCACGCTCGCTCTCACCCTTAATTTGCGAGCACAGGTCTTTTCCCTCGTAATAATCCGGCACGGAAATACCCGCCATGGACAAAAGTGTTGCCGGCAAATCAATAAGGCTTACAAGGCGGTCATCTTTTACGCCGCCGTCAAATTCACCGCCCTTGATAATTAGCGGCGTATGGGCACACGAATCGTGGCAAGAACGCTTATATTCAACATTCCTTGTTTTAAAATGTGAGCCGTGGTCGGAGGTGTAAATAATATATGTATCATCATAAATTCCGAGTTGTTTAAGCTTTTCTACAAGTCGCCCGACATTATAATCAAGCCTATTGATAGCCGAAAGATAATCGGGATACTCTTCCTTATAGTTGCCCTTTAAGAATGACAGGTCATCGGGAATCGGATAGTCGGCATAATCGGGAACGGTCGGCTTATAGCCTTGATAGTGTCCCGCGCTGTTTTGATGATGCGGCTCAATCTGAGAAACAAACATAAAGAAAGGCTTGTCTTTATCACATTTATCCAAGTATTCGAGGGCAAAGTCATTGATACAATCGGCTCTATAACCCTCAAAATCGAGTTTATTTCCTTCACCGTCAAAGATGTAACCGCCGTATCCGTCGGAAGTAAATTCGAGAACATCAGCGCCTCTCCAATATCCGTACTCACCTTGACTTTCGGGAGGCACAGCCGTCTTTTCACAATGCTGACCGAAAACTCTGTTTGAAGCAAGGTGCCATTTACCGATATATGCGGTTTGATAACCCGCCTCATTAAAATAATGCGCAAGTGTCGGCATATCGGTAGGCGCAGGAATTCCGTTATATCTGCACCCGCACTGAGTAGCATATACGCCGGTTTGCAGACAGGCGCGCGCGGGTCCGCACACCGGCTGACAGGTGTAAGAGTTTAAAAACATTCTTCCCTCGTCGGCAAGTTTCATTAAATTCGGTGTGAGCGTTTCATTTACTGTGTCCCACCGCTGCTGGTCACTGAAGTAGAAAATAATATTTTTTGACATAGTTTCCTCCAAAATATATGTCATTTATTATTAGTTAGCGTTTTGAGCATCTAACAATGAAATTAGTCTGTTTGTCAAGTCTTCCGGTCTCCCCGGCATTCCGTCCTTAACCCATTGAGTTAAAACACCCTTACAGCCTGAGGCAAGAAATATCGAAAAAACATACAAATCTCTCTCGGAGTAGTGTTGTTCATTTTGAGAACTCTGATTGATAAAATTAACGAATTTCTTGAAATAATCGAGAATCAGTTCGTCGAGTTTGGAATTGTTACACAAAAAAGCGTTGGTATAAAAATCCTTTTCCTCCTGCATAGTCTTGAATAGTGCTATAAAGCCGTTTTTTAAACTTTCCTTATCGCCTGCGTCTGAAAGTTTTGAGATAATCTCGTTGTAGCATATGGCGTTCAAAAGGTCATATTTATCTTTAAAATGATAGTAGAAGGTCAATCGGTTAATTGAGCAATTTTCCGTAATATCCGAAATAGTGATTTTATCAAAAGGTTTTTCTCTCATTACTTCTTTAAGAGAATTTGCGATTTTTTGATTGGTTGCATTAAATTTCGTCATATGAAACCTCCGCAAAAATAAAACTCTATCATTTAAATTTTAACATCAGTATAAATTTATGTCAACACATTTAAAAACGCACCTTGATTCAGCCAAAAGGCTAAATAAAGTGCGTTTTACAAATATTATACTTAAATCATATACTTTAATCATCAAAAAGCGCGGTGGACAAATACCTTTCTCCCGTGTCGGGTAAAAGCGCGACTATTGTCTTGCCACGGTTTTCCTCCTTAGCAGCAAGCTGTGCAGCCGCCCAAACGGACGCGCCCGAAGAAATACCGACAAGTATGCCCTCGCTAACAGCAACGCTCTTTGCAGTTTCAATTGCGTCCTCATTTTTCACCGTGATAATTTCATCATAAATATCGGTATCGAGAACATCGGGAACAAATCCGGCACCGATTCCCTGAATCTTATGAGCACCGGCAACTCCCTTTGATAGCACGGGCGATGACTCCGGCTCAACTGCTACTATTTTAATATCTTTATTCTTACTCTTTAAGTATGTTCCGACTCCCGTAACGGTGCCGCCGGTACCGACTCCGGCAACAAAGATATCAACCTTGCCGTCGGTATCATCCCATATTTCCGGACCTGTGGTTTCAAAGTGTGTCTGCGGATTGTTCGGATTGACAAACTGACCGGGAATAAAACTGCCGGGATTTTCAGCGGCAATTTCATTCGCCTTTTCAATAGCACCTTTCATACCTTTTGCACCCGGTGTGAGAACTAACTCGGCACCGTATGCCTTCATAAGTTTACGCCTTTCAACACTCATTGTCTCCGGCATAACGATTATTATCCTGTACCCCTTTGACGCAGCAACTGCCGATAAGCCGATTCCGGTATTACCGCTCGTAGGTTCAACAATCAGAGCTCCGGGCTTTAGTACACCCGATTTTTCCGCCTGTTCAATCATATTTACCGCAATTCTGTCCTTAACGCTTCCTGCGGGATTAAAGTATTCAAGTTTAAATAAAAGATTGGCTTTTAACTCATTCTTTTTGACAAAATTGCTGGCGCGCAGTAAGGGCTTTTTACAGGTGAGCTCTGTAAAACTGTTGTAAATTTTCATCTTATTTCACCTCGTGCTTATTTTA